>NZ_JBGMOE010000074.1:0-11246 GCF_041424195.1 Tardiphaga sp.
CTTGCTGGAGCTTGCGGGGCAAGAGGGGAGGGGAGGCGCAATCGACCACCTCCAGGTCCGACGATCCGCGCCACTCGCTCCAGTGGCTCGCCGTCGCCTGCGGGTCGGTGTCCAGAATCAATGCGGTAAGCCCCGCGCCCGCTCCGGCCGCGGCCAAGTGGATCGCCAACGTCGTTTTGCCTGCGCCACCCTTCTGACTGATGACGGTTATGACCTTCATGTGAACCCCTGAACACGTGAACGTGTGGACCTGTGAACACGTTCACGTGTGGGCGTATCTTGCGTCTAGGTCAAGGCGACGATCCGCTGCGCGGATCCTCGCCCCGCCAGCCGATCGGAACCCGGCAGGGCCAAGACCGCTTGCGGGCTTGGGGAGCGAAGCGACTGAGAGCGGCGGTGCCGCGCAGCGGCAGGCGCCAGACTCTATTTGCTGTTCGCGAACCTCGCGGTCGCCGCGTCGCCGAAACAGCCTCGTCAATAAGGGCTTCCAGCTCCGCCGGCGGTAGGTCGTCGAACTTGGAACGCACCTCCTCGATGGTCTGACCGAGCATTTCAGGCCGGGTGAAGGTGAAACCCTGCTTGCCTGTCTGCGTTGCGCGGAAGCACGGATACGGACACCTGCACGTCGCGATTGAGCCGATCGAGGATCGTCATCAACCGGTCGATGGTGAAGCCCTTGAGCTTTGCTTGGCGGATGCGCGAAAAATCAGCCGCGGCGACGCCGGTGATCTTCTCGGCCGCCCGCACGGTCAGATTGTCGGTCGCCAGCGTCTTGCTGATTTCGGCCGCCAGGATCGCCCGCAGCTGACGCTGTTCGGGTTCCTTCATGCCAAGATCGGCATAGACGTTGCCGGTGCCTCGGATCAGCTCGAAGTCGTCATCGTCGGTCATTGCAGCGCCTCCTTCAAACGCTTGATGCGCTCGCGCACCAAGTCGATTTCCTGCTTCGGGGTGGCGATCCCGCTCTTGGACTTCTTCTGGAAGGCGTGAACCACCCAAATGTCGTCATCGAGCTGGAGGGCGTAGATCACCCGGAAGGCGTCTCCCCGTTCCTTGATCGCCAGTTCCCATATGCCCGAACCCAACCCAGTCATGGGCTTGGCGATTTCCGGCGTGTCGCCTTCGGCGATCGCAGTGAGGGCATCGGTCGCCTGGTCCTGTGCGTCCTCGGGAAAGCGGCCGAACTCTTTGAGCGCGCCCTTGATCCACGAGATGTTACGCAAGGCCTTTCGATTCATGCCCCGACGCTGTAGTTATTTCTCACAACACGGTCAAGGGGATGATGCGCGCGTCTTAATGGATGATTGCGATGACACACAGAACCTATGACACCTGGGCCTGTGAACGTGTGAACACGTTCACGTGTAAGCGTTGGCAACCTGCTCGCTTGAACAGTGCGCCACGCCCGGCCGGGCCGCAGGCCCGGCCCCCAGGGACGGGTGGGTGGGACAAACAACACGGCCGCCCCGATCAGGACGGCCTCATCTGCTATACCGGCTGGCCTAGCGAGCTACGCCCGCCCGGTATGTGCCGGTAGAGCGTGGATGGCTGCACGCCGATCTGCTGCGCGACCTCCTCGACGGTGACGGTCGGGTCGGCGAGCATCGCCTTGGCGCGCTTGATTTCGGCCGGCCCCATCGCCGGCCTAGCGGTCTGGATCACCAAGCGCCGTGCGCGAACTCGGCGTCGCGGGACGGACACGTCCCGGGGCGTCGCTCTTACCGATGTTCGGGTGCGAGAACCGGCCTGACGGTGATGACGCCGGTCGGAACGACGCAAAAGTTGCCGCCGATTTCTGATCTCTTGCAAAGACCGCTTTCAAAAGATGAGCGATAGTCATAACGTTTCGTTATTACCTTATCGAAATACCGTATATCCCGTAATAAATATGTAGCGGATTTTCCGGACGTCTGTGATCGTCGGCCCTGCACAACTCATTGCCGTAAGTGCAAGTAGGGGGAAGTTACATGCCACGCCGCAGCCATCACGCAACTCGGGCTTCACGACTAGCGTTGGCAATCGTCATTGCGGGTTACCATCTCAATGGCACGGCCATGGCCCAGACGGCGCCGGACGAAACCTCTAATACGCCCGCTCCGGACACTCGAGCACCCGACCCACAGAGCGACATTGTCGTAACGGGAACCCGCCGGAATGACCTACGAGCTGCGGACTCACCCACGCCCATCGACATCATCAGCTCGGCGCAATTGTTGAACCAGGGCAGCTCGGACGTGAACGACATCCTTCGGGAGCAGGTGCCCTCGTTCAACGTTCAGCGGTTCGTCACGAATGACGGCGCCGCCTTCACGCGACCGTTCTCGCTGCGCAATTTGCCACCCGATGAGACGCTGGTGCTTGTGAATGGCAAGCGCCGCCATCGGGGCGCAACGGTGCAGTTCACCAACATTCCCTATATACGCGGGTCACAGGGGCCTGATCTAGCCGCCATCCCGTCGATCGCGATCGGCCAGCTTGAGGTTTTGCGCGACGGCGCGTCAGCTAACTACGGGTCGGACGCGATTGCGGGCGTTCTGAACTTCAGGCTTCGTGAGGAGGCGAGCGGCGGCACGCTGATCGCCCGCTACGGCCAGTTCTACGCTGGTGACGGCCAGGACGTACTGGTACAAGGCAATGTTGGCCTGCCCTTGACCGCTGCCGGCTTCGTCAATGTCAGCGGAGAATATACCAACAGCAATCAGACTTCGCGTCAGAACCAGCGCCCCGATGCCCAAGCTCTGATCAATGCTGGCGTGCCGGGTGTTCCCGTGCCAGCTCAGCGCTGGGGAAATCCCGACGCCGAGGCGGCGCGCATGTTCCTGAACGCCGGGCTTGATCTTGGCGGCGGCACAAAGGCTTATCTGTTCGGCAACTATAGCTGGAGCAGCGGCACGACAGCATTCTTTTACCGAAACCCCAACACTACTTTCATCGCCACCAGCATTCCGCTCACAAGTCAGCGTGGGGGCCCGCGGTTTAGTTTCCGCAGTCAGTACCCCGGCGGCTTCTCGCCTGATTTCGGTGCTACCATCCGCGATGCATCGCTCGTGAGCGGTCTGAAGGGCAATCTCATCGGCGATCTGACCTACGACGTCAGCGCATCCTATGGCACGAATACGGCGCAATACCGCATCAACAATACCGTCAATCCGTCGCTGGGACTGTCATCTCCCACAAATTTCAATGCCGGCAAACTCCAGCAGCGCGAACTCAACTTCAATTTCGATACAACGTATCCTGTTGACGTCGGCTTCGCTTCCCCGCTCAGCCTCGCTGGCGGATTGGAGTACCGACGGGAAACCTATGAGATCACCGCAGGCGATATCGCGTCCTGGCAGGTCGGCCCATACGCCTCCGTCATCGACCCTGACACCGGTCAGCGGACCGGCCTGCCGGTCGGATCCAACGGGTTTCCAGGTTTCTCGCCGATACAGGCGGGAACCTTCTCGCGGAGCAACTGGGCCGCTTATACCGCGCTCGAAGGTGACGTCTCGAAGCTGTTTACCTTCGGGCTCGCCGGGAGGTACGAAAAGTTCTCAGACTTTGGATCGACTTTCACCTGGAAAGCCAACGGCCGCCTCAATTTCTCCAAGGCAATTGCGGTACGCGGCTCGGTCAACACCGGTTTCCGCGCACCCACGCCTGGCCAGGCGAACGCCTCGCAGGTGCAGACGAATATCGACTCCGTTACCGGCGCACCACTTACGGCCGGCATCATCGGACCGAACAACCCCGTGGCGCAGTTCTTCGGCGCGGCACCGCTCAAGCCCGAGAAGTCATTCAATATCGCCGCCGGGCTGGTGCTCACCCCGACATCGCGCCTGACCGTGACGATAGATTATTTCAACATCAAGGTGAGAGACCGCATCGCATTGTCGGGCAATTTCAACCTGACGCAGGCACAGCGAACCCAGCTTGGCGCGCTCGGCATTCCAGGTGGCGACTCCTTCCAGCAGGTCAGTTTCTTCACCAATTCGTTCGACAGCCGAAATCAGGGCTTCGACGCCGTCGCGACCTACCGATTTGACCTTGGCGCTGGCCGGGCGACATTTGGCCTAAACGCCAACTATACGAACACCAAGGTGCTGCGGGCATCAAGCGTGATCGCGAGCGATCGAGAGCGATTGCTTGAACTGGAACGGTTCGTGCCCCAGTGGAAAGGCAATGCCTCCTTCAATTATGAGGGTGGCCGTCTCGGCCTGACCGCAGTCGCTACCTACTACGGCAATTGGACGGATTACGGCGGAAACCTCGCCAACGATCAGACAGGTAGAGCGGAGGTGCTGGCTGACCTCGAACTCCGCTACAGGGTCAATGATATTTTCAGGATAGCGGTTGGCGGCGAGAATATCTTGAACAACTATCCAGACCGGGAGAACCGTGCCTCGCAAACCGCGAACGGCATCAAGTATCTTCGTTTCTCTCCAATCGGCTTCAACGGCGGATTCTGGTACGTGCGGGGCACGGCCAAGTTCTAGGATTCACATTCGTACGTGTAGAACGCCGACGCGATACTACTCAGCGGTCAGGAAGAGACCTTCTGCGATCATCCGGTCTCGCTTGCCAATCATGAACTCAATGAAGCGCTGCGCAGTCTGTGAGCTAGGACGTAGCGTTGGAGTAAATAGCATGTACTCAAATTCGATCTGCGGCCGGAAGGGACGGACGATCAGCCCGTGCGCAATGTAGTCGAACGCGGTTACCGGATTGAGGATAGAGCAGCCGACACCCTGGCGAACAAGGGCGCAGATGGTCATCGCGTATTGCGTCTCGACAACCACGCGCGGCTCGGCGCCTACATCCTCAAACGCCCGGTCGACACGGCGCCGCGTCGGGTCTTCGGCGGCAAGCGACACGAAGTTCTCACCATCAAGGTCGCGGGGGGTTACGACCTCTCGATCTGCCAGGCGGTGCCCTGGCGGCAGCACGCACGCACCCGCGCAACGCAGGAACCGCTCCGTCTGAATGCCCGGCATTTCGCGCGCGCGCGTAGCGAGCCCAATCTCGAACTGCTGGTTGGCGATCCACTGGCGCACTGTTTCCGAGCTTCGGGTCTGAAGCTGCACGAGGACACCCGGATGCGCCTGCTGAAATTCGTGGATGACGGCAGGGAGGAAACTCACTCCAAGGGCAGGCAATGCCGCGATCCGCAAGCTGCCGCTTGTCATGTTACGGATGTCGCGGGCCGCACGCTTGAGGGCCTCGACCCCCATGAAGCTGCGCTCGACCTCGAAGTGGAATGCTTCCGCCTCAGGGGTGATGCCAAGCGCAGCACCTTTGGTACGAAGGAACAAGCGGAAGCCGAGAGCATGCTCCAACTCCGCGATGCTCTTGCTTACCGCGGGTTGAGAAAGATGCAGCGTCTGGGCCGCGCGGCTGATCGACCCCGACTTCATGACCGCGGCGAATGCCTCAAGCTGACGCAGGTTCATCCGTTATCATGCCTTTCTCACTTTTGCCCGTTCCTCGCTCTCAGACGCAAGGGGTTGTCACGCTACGCATTGCTTCCCGATTTTGCCAACGCAACGTGGAAGTCATTGCAGCGCAAACGCCACCCCGGTGCTCTGCTTCGGTGGGTGCATAACCGAGCCCGGCCGGCGCAGCCTGAACGTCACTCAAGCCATGTCAACGCTGATACCAGATCGATCGGAAACCATTAACAGTGACTAATTTTTCATTCGATCCGCCGGGCGGCCGGGAGGAGGCCCGTGAAGTGTCGCGCACGACGACGCTCCTCCGTTCGACCTCTCCCTCCGCACGCGGTGCTGGTCTGCTCAACCCGCCCGTGCATCGGGCGTCGACGATCGTGTACAGTACCGTTGAGGAGTATCTCAGCCGCCATTCCCGACTCTATGATGGGGTAATCTACGGCCTTTATGGAACCGAGACGACCTACGCTCTTGCCTCGGCAATTACTGAGCTGGAGCGCGGTTACCAAGCCGTGATCACTTCGTCTGGGACGGCGGCGATCACGTTGAGCTTGGCCGCATTTCTCAAGGCAGGAGACCATCTCCTGGTTATCGACACCGCATATCGATCGACGCGGCGCTTTTGCGAAGAGACTCTCGCGAACTACGGAGTCCATGTCTCCTATTTCCCACATGACATCGGCGACGGGATAGGCGCGCTCGTTCAACCCAATACGCGGATGATCTTTCTTGAATCGCCGGGATCGCTGACGTTCGAACTGCCCGAGGTTAGAGCAGTTACGACGGTCGCGCGTGCAAGGGGGATTATCACTGCACTCGACAACACCTGGGCGACGCCGATGCTATTCCGGCCCATCGAACATGGGGTGGATATTTCGATCGCCGCCGCGACCAAGTACCTGTCCGGCCATTCCGATGTCATGCTAGGTTCGATAACGGCGGCAACCGAGGAGGTTTACAAGCAGCTGAAGGACACGGCCGCCCGCTGGGGCAACTCAGTGAGCCCGGACGACTGCTACCTCGTCCATCGGGGCCTCCGCACGCTTGATGTCCGGCTCGATCGACATCAGCGAACCGCACTCGAACTGACTGGCTGGTTCGCGAAACAGCCGGAGGTGCGCCGGGTGCTGTATCCCGCGTTACCGTCTGACCCGGGCCATGCTATCTGGCGTCGCGACTTCGATGGTGCCTCCGGGTTGTTCGGCGTCCTGCTCGATCCGATGTCGGCTGCCGAAAGCGCCGCCTTCTTCAACGGGCTGAAGCTGTTCAAGCTTGGGGCGAGCTGGGGCGGGTTCGAAAGCCTCATGGTTCCAGCCTGGCCCCCACCCGTGCGCAACTGCTCGGTCGTCGAGGAGGGAGCACTGGTTCGCGTGCACGCGGGACTCGAATCCGTCGCGGACTTAATTTGCGACCTGGAAGACGCATTCGCCCGGCTTAGGGCGGCGCGTGACTGCGCATAGCCTGAGGAGCGAGCCGAAGGTGAGCAGGACAGATCCACAGACAATCGCCCGAGCGGCACCCGGCCATGCGCTGAACGCAAGGCTTTCGGGATTTTCTTGCATCCGGTGCAGCAAGCCCTTCGTGGTCGCAGATTATTTCGAGGGTTGCCCCGCATGCCTTCGCAATGGTCAGCCATCGTCTATCAGATCGGTGTTCGATCGCTGGCCAGACACTCTGAGCGATACGCATCAACGGGGCATGGCTCGCTATGCAGACTGGATGCCTTACGAATCCTGGGTTTCGCTAGGCGAGGGAGGGACACCCTGCGTAAGCTTCCCGTTCTTGGCAGAAGAGGCGGGGGCGGGGGCGCTCTTCATCAAGAACGAAGGCCAGAACCCGAGCGGATCTCATAAAGACCGGGTAAGCTGTCTTACCGTCACGCGCGCGCTCGACATAGGTGCGAAGGACATTGTGGCGGCCTCAAGTGGTAACGGGGGGGCATCGCTGGCACTTTATGCGGCAGCGGCCGGCCTTTGCTGTCGCATTGTCTCGACCTCAGCATTGTCGCCGATTCACCGCCAAGCCATCGCAATAACCGGGGCCGAGCTCGTCATGGTGGAACACGCCCTGGAGAGATGGAGACTGGTCGAAGAGCTAACGAGGAAGCAGGGATGGTTCCCCGCGACGAACTATCTTCATCCGCCGGTCGGCAGCAACCACTTCGGCGTCGATGGGCTGAAGGCGCTCGCCTTCGAGCTTTTCGAGGATGTCGGTCCGGCCAACCTCGATGTGCTGCTCGTGCCGACTTCGAGAGGTGACCTCCTTTGGGGCCTTTACGAAGGGTTCAGGCAGCTGCGAACCTTGGGGCTGATCAAGTCGCTTCCACGGCTATTCGCCATCGAGCCGTACCCAAGAATTGCAAAGGTGCTAAGCGGCGAGGCCGTGACCGACTCATACCAGGGAACGACCAGTCTCTTTTCCATCGGGGGCTCTACGGTCACCTACCAGGCTATTGCGGCAATCCGGGCAACCCGGGGAGGCGCAGTCGTGGTGGATGAAGCAAGTGTTGCCCGCGACCGACTTCGTCTCGCCGGTCACGGCTGCTATGCCGAATTGTCTTCGGCCGCGACCCTGACCGGGCTGGAGGCGCTGACAAACGACGGAACAATACCGCCCGGCGCTTCGGTCGTCCTCATCGCGACGTCAAACGGGTACAAGGACCTGCCCGGTACGGAACAAGCCAAGTGACCCCGGCAAGCTCAGACTCCCTTCTGCGACGCGATATCGGGAAAGTAGGCGTCGCTACGATCGCAATGAACGGGGTGATCGGCTCCGGGATTTTTGCGCTGCCGGCGATAGCGATCATGAAGGCAGGATACTTCAGCCCCTGGATATTCGTCCTTTGCGGAATCCTGATCCTGACGGTCGCTCTCACACTGGCCAGGGCCGCGAGCTTTTTCGACATTACTGGCGGCCCTATCGTCTACACGACTCATGCTTTCGGCAGGTTTGTCGGCTTCCAGACGGGGCTTCTCATCTATGTAAGCCGGGTCGCTGCAATCGCTGCGAGTGCAAACCTCATCGTCAGCTATGCCGTCCCGATCTTGCCTTCTCTTGAATCTGGCATTCCACGCCAAGCCGCGATCGTCGGGTACATCTCCATTGCGACCATCCTCAATGCAAAAGGCGTGCGCTCGGGCATGGCGGCTGTCTACGTGATCAGCGTCTTCAAGCTCTTGCCGCTGCTGCTGCTGATTGTGATCGGCCTGCCTTCGGTGCAGTGGGGCTTGGTGGTCGGCGCCGACCTCGTCGGGCCTGGAGCGCTCGGACAGACAATGCTCGTTATGATGTACGCCTTCATCGGCTTCGAGTTCAGCTTGATTGCCGCTGGCGAAACCCGGGATGCACGCACCGCCATCCCCAAGGCCTTGGTAGGCACGGTGGCGGCGATCGCCCTCTGCTACACATTGATCCAGCTCGTGGCCGTTTCGGTTGGACCCGATCTTGGCACCAGCGAGGCCCCACTCGCTGAGGTCGCACGGCGACTCGTAGGACCTTTTGGTGCGCTGGTGCTGGCGCTGGGAGCCGTCTTTTCGATCGGCGGGGGGAGCCTGACGTCGTTGCTGACTGCACCACGGCTCACATTCGCTCTCGCGCGCGATGGCAGCCTACCGGCTTGGTTTGGCGTCGTGAACGAGCGAACACATGCTCCGGTCAACGCAATCGTCTTCTGTGGCGCTTTCAGCATGGTATTGGCTGTCGGTCAGCAATTTGTGTGGCTTGCCACGCTCAGCACGGTTGTTCGGCTGCTGACCTACGCCTTGTGCATCGCGTCCCTGCCGATCATCGAACGAACGATCGCCACCGAGGAACGACAATTCACCTTGCCGGGAAAGCTCACAATTCCTGCCATCGCTTTCATGCTTACTCTGGGGCTTATCGCTCATTCAACCGCTGACGCCTTCGTAATCACCGGCGGCGTAATCGCACTGGGAACGGTAGTGTTCTGGCTTTGTACAAGAAAGAGGGCGTCCGGTGATCAGCGCACAACGTCCTGAAGACTCACTTGCGCTCCCCCCGAACGCCGCTTCATACCTCTCACAACGCCATGCTCATGATGTCCTTGTAGGCTGAGAGCACCTTGTTGCGGATTTGCAGGGTCGCCTCGAATCCGATGCCGGCGCGCTGCCGGGCGAGCATCACTTGGGCGATGTCGGTTACCCTATCATCGTCAATCCCGGCGACGTGCTGCTGTGCGAGTTCGGCCCCGATCCTCGCCAGCCCGGCACTTATCCGCTGGCAAGCGGTCCGATCTCGCTGCCGCCGGAAATGACCAAGCAGCGCCACGCCGTCGTCATCGCTACGCCCTCGCCTGGTCTGGCGATCATCGCACCGTAAGCGATGTGCTCTGCCCACCTTGCGGGGGTTGAGCTGAGCGTCGAGCCTGCCTGACCACTCGGTCGCCGGAGCTTAGAGCTAGATCAGCACCCGCTCTACCTCGTCGAGCGTCACATCGTCGGCTCGGCGATCGTAGAGCTGGGTGGTGCGGGTGGACGCATGATTCGCCATCGTCGCCGCACGTTCCAGTGTCCCGCCGTTTTTCAGATAGGCGGTGATCCCGGTGGCGCGGAACGAGTGGTTGCCGATCGCCGTCTCGATCTCGGCGGCCGCGGCGCGCCGGCGTACCATCTGGAACGCACTGGCTTGGGGCAGGGGGGTGTCGCTTAGCCGCCCGGTGCCGCGCCCGATCGTGCGGAACAGCGGTCCCTTGCGATCATCGCGCAGTTCGCACCCGTCGATATAGGCGGTCAGATACTCCTCAAGGTTATGGTGACACGGCATTTCGTGGCGCTTGCCGCCCTTCTCATGCAGTCGGACCCGCAACCGCCGGTTCTGCACGAACACGTCCTCGACACGGCAAGCCAGCGCCGCGCCGACGCGCGCGAACGAATAGACCATCAACCCGATCAGGGCGCGGTCGCGCAGGCCCGCCGGCGTCGTGACATCGATCGTATCGAGCAGCCGCCGCGCCTCGTCGGGAGCCAGCACCGGCGTCTTACCGCGCCGGACGCTGTGCGCCGGCCCGCGCACCGACGCCGCCGGGTTCACCGGCACAATCTGGCCCGTCACCAGCCAGTCGAACAGGTGGCGCACGCCGGCAAGCTGCTGCTTGATGCTAGGCGGCGCGACCTCGCGCCCCAACACCTCAATCCAGGCGGCGACATGGAGCGGCTGCACGCCGGCGAGCGATGCCACGCCCCGCGCCTCACACCAGGCCAGGAAGTCGCCGGCCGCGCGCGCATAGGCGCGGCGGGTATGCGGGTTCCGAATGGTGACGGCGAAGAACTCCAAGAAGCGCAGTTGCGCGCGATCGTCGGCCGACGCGATCAGCGCCGGCAGCGCCAGCGTGGGCGAGGGCAGGGGAGCGAGCTGGCTCATGGTCAGAGGCTGCGGCATTCGATTGCGGCCATAGGTGTTCCTGATCCCCCGAATCCGCCCTGATTGTTCCTAAAACCCCGAACTTGCATCCTGGTGGGTAAAACCCCGAATCTGCCATTGGTGGGTAAAACCCCGAAGTTTGCCTTTCGGTGGGCGATCCCCCGAACTTCTCGCATCCTGCCGCCTTAAAGTATATGATAAAGGACATTATCATACATAGAACGGGCTGTGAATCCCGCTTCGATCCTCATCAGATTATTGCATCGGCAAAGGTGCAGATTTCCGACAGTTCGTGGCGACGCGGAACTTGTGAATTTTGCATCGCGAACAAAGGCGCTGGTGAATTTTTGACCTCGCGTGATATGGTCTGCCGATGATGTCGCGCCGCTCATTTATGATCCTGCCCGCTACGCTCGCGTGGCTGTTGAGCGCGTCCCC
>NZ_JBGMOE010000075.1:0-27072 GCF_041424195.1 Tardiphaga sp.
AGCACCAGCGGCACCGACAGCGCCACCACGATGCCGGTGCGCCAGCCGAGCGCCAGGAAGCTGACAAACAGCACGATCGCGAGCGCCTCGACGAACGAGTGCGTGAATTCGCCAACGGCATGTTCGACCACCAGCGGCTGGTCGGCAATCTGCTCGACATTGATGCCCTGCGGGACGGCGGCCATGAACTCGGTCTTGGCCTTGTCGACATCCTTGCCGAGTTCGAGAATGTTGGCGCCATTCGCTGTCACCACGCCGATGCCGAGTGCGTACTGGCCCTTCTGCCGGACCTTGAAATCCGGCGGATCGACGAAGCCGTGGCTCACCGTCGCGATATCTCCGAGGCGGAACGTGCGTCCGTTGCTCTCCACCGGCGTTTCCGCGACAGTCTTCACGCCATCGAGCGCGCCGGTGACGCGCAGCGGCACGCGTTGCGATGAGGTTTCCACCGTACCGGCCGGCTGGATCGCATTCTGCTTGGCGAGCGAGTCGAACAGCGTCTGCGGCGTGATGCCGAGCGTCGCCAGCTTGGCGTGGGAGAATTCGACGAAGATGCGTTCGTCCTGGGTGCCGTAAAGATTGACCTTGGTGACGCCCTTCACCTTCAACAGGCGCTGGCGCAGGCCTTCGGCAACTTTCTTCAACTGCGCGAAATCAGCGCCGTCGCCGGTCATCATGTAGAGAATGGAGTCGACGTCGCTGAACTCGTCATTGACCGTCGGCCCGATCAGATTGGCCGGCAGACTGCCCTGCACGTCAGCGAGCTTCTTGCGCAGCAGATAGAACAGCAACGGCACGTCCTTGGCGGGTGCGTTGTCCTTGAACGTGACCTGCAGCGCCGTGAAGTTCGGCTTCGAATAGGTCTGCACCTTGTCGAAGTAAGGCAGCTCCTGCATCTTTTTCTCGATGGGATCTGCAACTTGCTCCTGCATTTCCTTGGCCGTCGCGCCCGGCCAGATTGCCGTCACGTTGACGACCTTCACCGTGAAGGACGGGTCTTCGGCGCGGCCAAGCTTCTCGTAGGAGATGAAACCACCAACACCGAGCGCGATGATCAGAAACAGGATCAGCGCGGGATGAGCGACGGCCCAGGCGGAGAGGTTGAAGCGATGCATCGACTTCGTCCTTTGAATGCGAGCGTCTTAAAACGACAATGCGGAGACGACGTGGACCTTCAGCGCAGGGTCCAGTTTCTGCACCCCGAGCGTCACGATCTTGGCACCTTCATCGACGCCACCTGAGATGATGACATCGTTGCTCTCATAGGACTTCACCTTGACGGGCTGCAGCGCGACGTCGCCCGATGCGCTCACAACATAGAGCGACGGATTGTTGCCCTGGCTGAACAGTGCAGAGAGCGGCACGCGCGCAACGCGTTCGGTGGCGGGATCGGAGAGTGTCAGCGTTGCCGTCATGCCGAGCGACACCTTGTCGTCGGCCTCGGGCAGCGAGAACTTGGCGAGATAAGTGCGCGTCGCGGTGTCGGCATTGGGCGCGAGTTCACGCAGCTTGGCGGCATATTGCTTGCCAGGCTCGGACCACAGCGTCACGCTGGCCTCGCCTTCCTTGGCACGGCCAACCAGCGTTTCCGGAACGGAGACCACCGCCTCCTTCTCGCCGAAACGCGCGACACGGATGGCGGCCTGCCCGGCTGCAACGACCTGACCGGCATCGACCAGCGTGGCAGTGACAACACCGCGGGTGTCGGCGATCAGCGTTGCATAAGAGAGGCTGTTCTTGGTGAGCTCGACGGAGCGCTCGGCGCGATTGAGGCGGGCACGTGCCTCGTCGCCCGACGCCTTGGCCTGATCGAGCTGGGCCTGGGTGGACCAGCCCTTGGCGCGCAGTTCGGTCGCGCGGCCTTCAGCGGCACTGGCATTGGCCAGTACACCGGTCGCCGCATTGAGTTCGGCCACGGCCTGCTCGGCCTGCAGCTTCAGGTCGACCTCGTCCAGCGTGGCCAGGGGCTGGCCGATCTCGACGGTCTGGCCGACTTCAACAAGGCGCTTGGCGACCTTGCCGGTCACCCGGAAACCCATATCGGTCTCGATCCGCGGGCGGATGGTGCCGACGAAACTGCGCTGCGGCGATTCCGGCTCGTAATGCACCGTCGCAACCAGCACAGGACGGGTCGGCTTGGCTTCAGCCTCGGTCTTCTTGCCGCATCCGGCCAGGAAAAGGGCGGGGATCAGCAGGAGTGCGGCGGCGAATGGCTTGCGGGAAGCGATGACTTTGGTTTGGCCGAGCATCACGAGCGTCCTTCGAATTGAATGTTCGAAGGACGTTAAGCCTGACCACTGACGAATGTCAATATTCGTCATTGGTCACGATTTCGACAGATTGCCGCACCGCATCACGGCATTATTTCACCCGTGCCGGTTTGCCGGCGGCTGCGAACTCCGTTGCTGTCCCGTGATTACCGACCAGCACTAGGATTCCGGCCACCAGCGGCATGGCCGCCAGGACCAGAAGCCCGGTCGAGGTGCTGCCGGTCAGTTCCTTGACCCAGCCGATCAGATAGGGGCCACCGAAGCCGGCGAGATTGCCGATCGAATTGATCAGCGCGATGGCGCCGGCTGCGGCCGTGCCGCTCAGCCACGCAGTTGGCAGCGTCCAGAACAGAGCGAAGGTGCAGAACACGCCGATCGCAGCGACCGTCAGCGCAACCATGGTCAGGGTCGGATTGGTGGAGATGCCGGACAACGCGAGCGCCACGGCGGTCAGCAGCAGCGGTAAGCCAACATGCCAGACGCGCTCGCGGGTCTGGTCGGAATGCTGAGCCCACAGCACCATGGCGATGGAGCCGAACAGATAGGGGATCGCCGTGACGAAACCGGTCTGCAGGTTGGTGAAGCCGAACGCCTTCACGATCTGCGGCAGCCAGAACTGCATGCCATAGAGGGCGCCGACGAAGCCGAAATAGATCACACTCAGCGTCAACACTTTCGGCGACAACAGCGCCTGCCCCAGCGTCATGCCGTGCATGCTCTCCTTGGCAAGGCGTTCGCTTTCCAGCTTGTCGGAGAGCCACATCTTCTGGTCGGGCTTCAGCCATCCAGCCTTCTCGGGCTTGTCGGTGAGATAGAACCAGGTGACGACGCCAAGAACGACCGAAGGAATGCCCTCGATGATAAACAGCCACTGCCATCCCTTGAGGCCCATGACGCCGTCGAGCCCCAGCAACATGCCGGAGATCGGCGCGCCAATCACCGTGGATACGGGCACCGCGATCGCAAAGGCCGCGAGGAAGCGCGCGCGATATTCAGCCGGAAACCAATAAGTGAGATAGAGGATGATGCCGGGGAAGAAGCCGGCCTCGGCGACACCGAGCAGGAAACGCAGCGAGTAGAAGCTCCATGGACCGCTAACCAGAGCCATCAGCGCGGAGATGATGCCCCAGCTCACCATGATGCGCGCGATCCAGCGGCTGGCACCGAATTTCTCCAGCGCGATATTGCTGGGAACCTCGAAGATGAAATAGCCGATGAAGAAGATGCCGGCGCCCCAGGCGAACACCGTCGGCGAGAAATTCAGCTCGGCATTCATGGTCAGTGCCGCGAAGCCAAGATTGACCCGATCGAGATAGGCCAGGAAATAAGCCAGCACCAGAAACGGGATCAGCCGCCACGAAATGGCACGGATGGTCGAGGTTTCGATGTCGGATTTCGCGCTGCGCGTGGCGCGTGCGCCGACGGCGGTCTGGCTCATGGTTCACTCCCGGTCGTTTGTTCTCGGCCACGGCCTCTGCGGGCCGCGCTGTCATGTCGCACGGTTTAGCGAAAGAGCCGGGGAGCGGCAATGTCTGTGCAGAGCAGCAATCCGCTCAGCGCAGTACCTGCGTGAACAGCACCTGCGCAAAGCGCTCGATCGGCGCCGGGCTGCGCTCGGCTTTCGACAGCAGGTTGGCGCCCTGGAGTGAGGAGACGATGAAACCCGCAACCTCCGCGCATTTGAAGTCAGCCGGCAGCTCGCCGGCTTTCACAGCAGAGGTCAGGCATTCGGCGATACTCTGCTGAACATCGGCGAAGATCGTCAATAATCGGCTACGAATGAGATCGCTGTGGTCGCTCGCTTCGGCCGTGAAGTTGCCGAACAGGCAACCATTGCACATCTGGTCTTCGGTCAGCCGGGCCACATTGGCATCGATATAGGCGCGCAACCGCGCCAACGGGGACAAGCCTTCATTGCGCAGCGTCTGCGCCATCAGCTCGCGGCCCTTGGCGAAATAGAGATCGATGATCTCAAGGCCGAATTCTTCCTTGGAGGTAAAGTGATTGGTGAAAGTACCCTGCGGTACGCCCGCGGCATGCACGATGTCGCGAACACTGGCCCCCGCATAGCCGCGCGCATGCACGACCTTCAGTCCTGCAGTGAGAATCCTGTCGCGATTCGAGAGCTTCGCCATGGGCCTAATATGGCTGCGCCAGGCGCTGGATCAAGCGACCGCCGTGCATGGGCCCAAGCATTCGGCCCCTATATTCAGTCTTGATATTCAGCGGACCCGAGCGTCTAGCCCTGCCCGTAGCGCCGGGCCGCCTCGACGGTCAGGCCCTTGCCGACGGCCCCGAACGTGTCGCCATCGATGGCACGGGCGGCGGGCAGCGCTGCCGTGATCGCCTTGCGGACATGGGCGAGCTGTACCGAACCGCCGGTCAGGAACACGGCATCGATCGCTTCGGGCTTCAGTCCGGCCTGGTTCAGGCAGATCTTGATCCGCGCGGTGATCCGATCGGCAAGCAATTGGGTATGGCTGACGAGTTCCTTGCGGGCGACGCCGGCAGCCAGACCCGGCTCGATCCAGTCGAGCGCGATGCTCGACTTCGGCTTGTCGGACAGGCCGATCTTTGCGCCCTCGACTTCCATCGCCAGCGTATGGCCGCGCTGTTCGTCCAGTACGCGCACGAGGCGATCCAGCAGCTCCGGCTGCTGGGCCTCATAGCGCACCTGCTTGACCTCGTTCATGACCCTGGAATCGTACATCCGGTTGATGCTCGACCAGGTCGCAAGATCGTGGAAATAGCCCGACGGCACATCGAGCCCGGCACGCTTCATCGCCGAGCGATAGCCCAGCAGCGGCATGATCACGCCAAGACTGAGATGCCTGTCGAAATCGGTGCCGCCGATGCGCACGCCGTCATTGGCAAGAATGTCGCCTTTGCGATCGGCATGGCGATGCCGCTCGGGCGAAAGACGCACGATGGAGAAGTCCGATGTGCCGCCGCCGATATCGGCGATCAGCGCAATCTCCTCCGAATTGATCTGACGCTCATAGTCCAGCGCCGCGGCGATCGGCTCGAACTGGAACGTGACGTCCTCGAATCCGACGTCTTTCGCGATGGCGCGCAGCGTGTCTTCGGCCTTGGCATCGCCCGCCGGATTGTCATCGACAAAATGGACGGGACGGCCATGGACGACCTGGCGAAGTTCAAGCCCTGTGGCCAGTTCCGCACGCCGCTTCACCGTGCCAAGATAATAGGCGATGACATTACGGAAGCTGACGCGCTCGCGGCCGACACGCGTGGTCTCGTCGATCAGCGAGGTGCCGAGCACGGATTTGAGACTGCGCATCAGGCGGCCCGGCGCGCCCTCCACATAGGCCTCAATCGCCTTGCGGCCGATGAGCGCGCCGGTATCGGCCTTGTAGAAGATCGCACTCGGAATTGTGACATGATAGTCTTCGAGCGCCGCCAGCACCGGGACATCATTGATGACGGTACCGAGCGTCGTGTTCGACGTTCCAAAATCCAGACCACAAACCGACATTGCCGCTCCCGAAAGGAACGTCCGTCTACACAGTTCGCAAGCTACGATCCAGCGTTATATTTTTGCACAGCCGCACTGTCCGGAAGCGCGTCAAACACTGGAATTTTCGAAGCAAAACAACGTGATCCACAGAACAATCGACTGCGTTTGGCGGGGTTGATGAATCGTGCGGCGTCGGTCCATAAGCGTTTTGCGACGGCGGTATGACCCGCCACAGAATTTCGAAGGAATCTCCACGCGTGGCAAACATCAATAAGAAGATCGCAGACGAACTTGGCGTGCGCGAACAGCAGGTCGCGGCGACGGTAGAGCTGCTCAACGGCGGCGCGACGGTGCCGTTCGTTGCGCGCTACCGCAAGGAAATCACTGGCGGTCTCGATGACGCACAACTGCGCACACTGGAAGAGCGCCTGACCTATCTGCGCGAGCTCGAAGAACGCCGCCTCGTGATTCTGGAATCGGTGCGCGAACAAGGAAAGCTCGACGCCGCGCTCGAAGCAGCGATCATGACCGCCGACACCAAGGGCCGTCTCGAAGACATCTATCTGCCGTTCAAACCGAAGCGCCGCACCAAGGCCGAGATCGCCAAGGAAGCCGGCCTCGAGCCGCTGTCGGAACTGTTGCTGACGGAGCCGCAGAACGATCCGAAGAAAGTTGCGGAAGCTTTCGTCAATGCCGAGAAATCGGTCGCCGATGTTGCCGCGGCACTCGATGGCGCCCGCGCCATTCTCGTCGAGCGTTTCGCCGAGGACGCCGACCTGATCGGCGCGCTGCGCGAGCAGATGTGGTCGAATGGCCTGATGGCCTCGACGGTGCGGACCGGCAAGAAGACCGAAGGCGAGAAGTTCAAGGACTATTTTGAATTCAGCGAGCCGCTGCACAAGCTGCCGTCGCATCGCATTCTCGCGCTGTTTCGCGGCGAGAAGGAAGAGATCCTCGATCTCGCAATGCAGCCCGAGCCGGTGCCGGCGACGCCCGCCCCAACCACCACACCGAGTTCCTATGAACTGAAGATCATGAATCGCTTCGGCGTCTCCGATCAGGGCCGCCCCGGCGACAAGTGGCTGATCGAAACCACGCGCTGGGCCTGGCGCACCAAGATCCAGGTCCATCTCAACATCGACCTGCGTATGCGGCTGTGGACTGCGGCGGAAGAAGAAGGCGTCCGCGTGTTCGCGTCGAACCTGCGCGACCTGCTGCTCGCAGCTCCCGCCGGCGCGCGCGTCACCATGGGCCTCGATCCCGGCTTCCGCTCCGGCGTGAAAACCGCAATCATCGACGCCACCGGTAAAGTCGTTGCGACGACCACGATCTATCCGCATGAGCCGCAGCGCCAATGGGATGCTTCGCTCGCCACGCTGGGCAAGCTTGCCGTGCAGCACAAGGTCGACCTGATTGCCATTGGCAACGGCACCGCGTCGCGCGAGACCGACAAGCTGGCGATGGATCTGGTCAAGCTGCTGCCGGATTTGAAGATGTCGAAGATCGTGGTGTCGGAAGCCGGCGCATCGGTCTATTCGGCCTCTGCCTTTGCCTCCGAAGAACTGCCTGAGCTCGACGTGACGCTGCGCGGCGCCGTCTCGATCGCACGCCGCCTGCAGGATCCGCTGGCCGAACTGGTGAAGATCGATCCCAAGGCGATCGGCGTCGGCCAATATCAGCACGATCTTGGCGAGAGCAAGCTGGCGCGATCGCTCGATGCGGTGGTGGAAGACTGCGTGAACGGGGTCGGCGTGGACGTGAATACGGCATCTGCGCCGCTGCTGGCCCGCGTGTCAGGCATCGGAACCGGATTGGCACAGAGCATCGTACAGCACCGCGATGCCAACGGCCCGTTCAAGTCACGCAAGGCGCTGAAGGAAGTGCCGCGGCTTGGCCCGAAAGCGTTCGAACAATGCGCCGGCTTCCTGCGCATCAATGACGGCGAAGATCCGCTCGACAAATCTGGCGTGCATCCGGAAGCCTATCCGCTGGTGCGCAAGATACTCGAAGCCACCAAGAGCGACATCAAGGCGCTGATCGGAAATGCCGAGATCCTGCGCAAGGTGCAGCCGAAGGCTTTCGTCGACGACACGTTCGGCCTGCCGACGGTGACCGACATCCTGAAAGAGCTCGAAAAGCCCGGCCGCGATCCCCGCCCCGCCTTCAAGGCCGCGGTGTTCATGGAAGGCGTCGAGAAGCTCAGCGACCTCAAGCCCGGCATGGTACTCGAAGGGACCGTCACTAACGTCGCAGCCTTCGGCGCATTCGTCGATATCGGCGTGCATCAGGACGGCCTCGTGCACATCTCGGCGATGTCGAAGACCTTCATCAAGGATCCGCGCGAAGTCGTGAAGTCAGGCGACATCGTCAAGGTGAAGGTGCTGGAAGTCGAAGTCGCCCGCAAGCGCATCGCCCTGACGCTGCGCATGGATGACCCCGTCGGCGCCAAGGCCGACCGCCCGCAAGCCGATCGCGGTCCGCGCTTCAACGAGCGTCAGATGACGTCGCGTGCGCCTGCCGCCAAGCAGGACAGCGGTGGCGGTGCGTTTGCCGAGGCGTTGCGCCGCGCGGCCGAAAAGGGCGCGGGCAAAGCGAAGTAGTACCTTTGACCTCTCCCCGCATTGCGGGGAGAGGGAGCTCACGGCCGGTGCGTTACGTCGCTTTCTCCAACTCCACAGCCAGCGCCAGAATATCCTCATCGCAATTACGGCCGCCCATGATCGACAGTCCGATCGGGCAATCGTCGAGCTTCGCCACAGGCAATGACACCTGCGGCGTCCCGGCATGGCCGGACAAGCAAAGCAGTTCGATCGCGCGGGCGCGGAACACGTCGAGTGTCGCATCCGGCGTGTTGCGCAGCGGCGCAATGCCCGGCGCGGTCGGCAACAGCATGACCGTATCGGCGGTCAGCAGCGACAACACCCTTTCAACAATGGCCTTGCGCATCGCGCGCGCGGCGGCGATCTCCGCCGGATCGAGCACCGCCGCTGCCGCGAAGCGCTCCTTCACGCCGGGACCGAGCTTCGGCTGGGCGGCCTTGATCCACTTGCCTTGGGCCGCCCAGGCTTCTTCCGACTGAACAACACGAAAGGTATTGCGCCAGGCACTGAGCTCACCGCCCGCGACATCCACCGCCTCGCTCGCGCCCACCAGCGCCTTGATGCGATCGACCGACGGCTGCAGCAGGTTGCGAACCTTCTCATCAACAGCGCCGAACAGGTCGCTTGCGATCAGAACGTTCTTCACCCGGCGCGGGGCACGCGCCTTGTCGAGCAGCACCTTGCCCACCTCGACCATCAATTCCGGCGTCCGCGCGAACCAGCCAACCGTGTCGTAGCTCGGCGCCAGCGGCACTGCGCCGTCGAGCGGGATGCGCCCATGGGTGGTGCGGATGCCGTAGATGCCGCAATAGCTCGCGGGCAGACGCACGGAGCCACCGGTATCGGAGCCGATGGCGAAGTCGACGAGATTGCCAGCGGTCGCTGCAGCCGAACCGCTCGACGAGCCGCCGGGGATGCGGCCGGGCGCGGCCGGATTGGTCGGCGTGCCATAATGCGCATTCTCGCCGTTGAGGCTCCAGGCCAGTTCATCGGTATGCGTCTTGCCGACCAGCTTCGCGCCAGCATTCAGCAACCTATCCACGATCGGCGTCGACTTTGTCGGCACCGGATGTGTCGCCAGCCATTCCGGGCTGCCGGCGCCGGTCGGCACATTGGCGAGATCGAAGAAATCCTTCAGTGCAAAGGTCAGACCCGCGAGCGGCCCCTCTGTCGTCGTCTGCACTTCGATGTGGCCATGATCCACAAAGGCATTGAGCGTGTCATTGATCGGCATCGAAGTCTCCGTACGGCAAAGGACGCCCTCTTCAGCTGGGCTTGAGCAGACTGGCAGCCGGCTTGATGAAGGTCCTGATCCCGCTCTTGAACCCGAACAGCGGCTGCGCGATCTCGCATACCGCCTCTGCCTTGGTCTCGCAATCGAGCACCACGAGATCGGCGGGATTGCCGACGGCGATGCCGTAATGCTTCAGGTTGAGCAGCTTCGCCGATGCCGACGTTACGAGGTCGAGACACCCGGCGAGACCGTCGATGGCGCCAACCTGCAGCACATTGGCATAGAGATTGACCATGCGGATCAGTGAGACATCGCCGAACGGCGTGAACGGATTCAGCACGTTGTTGGTGGAGATATTGGCGTTCACGCCCAATGCACGCAGTCTGTGCGCCGATGTCACCCCCCGCGGCACGTTGTGGTCGCTGTCGCGGCCGGTCAAAAACAGGTCGGTCGCGGGCAGCACCGTGACCGCAACGCCCGCATCCGCGAGCCGCTTCGCCGCCACCTCGAAATCCGCGGGCGGCATCGCCGACAGCTTGGTGGCATGGCCGATGGCGACACGGCCGCCCCAGCCGGTCGCTTCCGTCATGCGGCAGACTTCTTCATAATCGGACCGCGTCGGATCGAGATCGAAATCGAGATGGAAATCGATATCGACGCCGAACTCCTGCGCGATAGCGAATATCCTGGCGATCTGGCCGTTCGAATCCTTGTCGATATAGGGCACGCCGCCGATCAGATCGGCGCCCTCCCTCATTGCCTGCAACAGGACATCCTCGCAGCCGGGATCGTCGAGCAATCCCTCCTGCGGAAACACGCAAAGCTGCAGATCGATCGCCCAGGCGTAATCCTGCTTCAGCTTCTTCAGCGCGCGAAAGCTGGTCAACCCGATCCGTGGATCGACTTCCACATGGGTGCGCATGCGGTTGGTGCCGTGCTTGATCGCCTTCTCCAGCGTCTGCGATGCGCGCGCGTAAACGTCCTCTTCGGTGAAGTCGCGCTTGGCCCTGGCGACTTCGCCGATCACCTCCGCGAGCGTACCGTTCGCGCAATTGCAGCGGCCGAGAAGGCAGGATTTGTCGAGATGGATATGCGTCTCCACGAAGCCCGGCACGAGCAACCGCCCGCCAAGATCCTGATCCGGCGCCACGCCGCGCGGCAGGCCGATCTCGATGGCCTCGAACCGCCCGCCGCGAATGCCGATATCTACCGGACCATCGGGCCGGTCGGCAATGCGCGCGTTGCGCAGGATGAGGTCGAAAGTCATGGAAGGACTCCTGAAGAGGCCACGTCACCGATCGGGACGCAGTGAAAGCATAAGCATGGGCAAGCAAGGCATATGCCAAGGCGCATGCGATCCAACCCCGTATTAACTATATGAAATTACATTAATATCTTCAAAAAACCCTTCAGCGAGCGCCCAATAATCAGCCATCGCGCACAAAAATTGCATACGATCTGATGCATCTACCGAATACAATTCTGGCACCGGTTTTGCTATGATGGCATCAGCATCTGTCCGCAGGAGAAACCCGATGTCGCAATCCCTTACCGCGCTTGCGCCCGCTACCGATGAAACCGCTCAGGCCGCCGACCTCGTCGAGCGGTTTCTCGTCGCCTCGATGGTCCCGGATCCGGAAACTGCCGGTACCTTCATGTCGGCCGACGTCGCGATCACCTTCACCGGCGGACGCAAGTTCAAGCATCCGCGCGATGCCACCGCGTTCAACGCCATGCGCTACAAATGGGTGAAGAAGAAGATGGAGCGCACGGATGTGTCGCCCGGGAATGGCGAGACTATCGTCTACAATACCGGAACGCTCTACGGCGAATGGCATGACGGCACGGCGTTCGAAGGCAATCGCTATGTCGATCGCTTCGTGGTGCGCGACGGCAAGATCGTGAAGATGGATGTCTGGAACGACAGCGCCGAACGCATTCTCGTGCGTATGGACATCGAGGCTTAATCAGCTTCGTTTTGTCGAAAGGGCCCTCGCAATGACGAGGAGCCCTTGTCGCCTTACTTCACGTTCTTCAGCAACTCGATATTGGCAACGACTTCCTTCGCGACGAGGTCGTCCATCGCTTTCGGCTCCATCGGCATCGGCTCGACGCCGATCTTTTTCAGCGCTGCCTGCATCTCCGGCTTGGCCAGAACCTTGACGCCGGCATCATGCATCTTGCTGACGATCTCGGGCGGCGTCTTGGACGGCACGAACACGCCGATCCAGCTTTCGCTGACGCCATCCTTCAGACCGACTTCGGTCATCGACGGCACGTCGGGCAGTTCATTGCTCCGCTTGTCGGTCGAGACGACGAGCGCACGAACCTGCCCTTCCCTGATGAGGGGTAGCGCCGTGGCAGCCGGGCAAAAGTAAAAATCGATGCGGCCACCGAGAATGTCGGCGATCACTTCAGGGCCGCCGCGATATGGCACGTGGGTCGCCTCGAAATTGGCAGCGAGACGGAATTTCTCGGCGCTGATATGCACGGCGCTACCTACACCGACCGAACCAAAATTGATCTGCGATCCCTTCACCTTCGCATCCTTCAGGAAATCATCCACGGTCTTCCAGGGCCGCTCCTTCGGAATGATCATGATTTGCGGGCTGGAGCCGATCATGATGACGGACGACAGGTCTTTCGACGTGTCATAGGGCAGGTTTGGAAAGATCGCCGGCGTGATCGCCAGCGCCGACGAATGCGCCAGGATGCTGTAGCCATCCGGCTCCGCCTTCGCCACCGCGTTAGTGCCGATCGAGCCACCGCCGCCGACGCGGTTTTCGACCACGATGGTCTGGCCGAGTTCAGGGCCAAGGCGCTCGAAGAATATCCGCGGCACCACATCGGTGGCGCTGCCGGGGCCAAACGGGATGGTGGCCTTGATCAACCGGGTCGGCCAGTTGCTTTCGGCCTGCGCCGCGACAGACGACAACAGCACACCGGCGAGAACACACGACCACTGCACAAACTTATTCATACCTTGCTCCAACAATACCATTCGACGGCAATGGCGGCCCAATGATCGGGCCAATCGCGGTAACGAAGCAAGTTTCGGACCGTTTGAAGCCTAAAACAACGCCCAGACGCGCCGTGATCCAGGCCAGAGAAAGGACAACACCGCCTCACCATACAGGCAACGCCGGCAGTCCGCCTACTTGGCCGCCACCTCGCCCTTGAGCAACACCTTGTTGTCAGCGATCTCCTTGACGAGCAGAGCATCCATCTCGGATGACTTCATGGGCATCGGCTCGACGCCGATCTTCTTCAGCGAAGCCTGCATGTCGGCCGTATTCAGCACCTTGATGCCGGTCACATAGAGTTTTTCGATGATCTCCGGCGGAGTCTTCGACGGGACAAACACACCGAACCAGATCGAACTATCTGCATTCTTGAGACCTGCATCGATCGGCGTCGGCACCTCCGGCAGATCCCGCACCCGGGTCGGCGTCGATACCACCAGCGCGCGGACCTGACCTTCGCGAATGAGCGGGAGTGCCGTGGCGAGCGGGCAGAAATAGAAGTCGATGCGGCCGCCGATGATGTCCGTGATGACTTCAGAGCCACCGCGATAGGGGATGTGCGTGGCCTCGAAACCGGCGGCGGCGCGGAATTTTTCCGAACTGATATGCACGGCACTGCCGACGCCCACCGACCCATAATTGATCACCGTGCCTCTGGTCCTTGCAGCGGCCAGGAAATCCTGAATCGTCTTCCATGGCCGCTCGTTGGGCACGATCATCACATTGGCCGCATAGCCAATCATCAGCACCGAGGACAGCTCCTTCGTGGTGTCGTAATTGAGGTTGGGAAAGATCGCCGGCGCGATGGAGATGGCGTTGGTCTGCGACAGCAGCGTGTAGCCGTCCGGATCGCTCTTCGCGACTGTGCCGGTGCCCACCGAGCCACCGGCGCCCACCCGATTCTCAATCACGATCGGCTGCCCCAGCTCCACGCTCAGCCTCTCGAAAAAGAGGCGCGGGACCACGTCGCCCGCACTGCCGGCGCCGAATGGATTGACGGCCCTAATCGGCTTCGTCGGCCAGTTGGTGTCAGCCTGCGCAGCGCTGCACATCAACACACCCGCCAGCACACACGACAATCGCCAGGACTTGTTCATCGCTCGCTCCAGTTGCGCCATTCGATGCGAACGGCAGCTCATGGAGTAAGGCAAAAGCAAGAACCGGACCGGCGAGGACCTAGAACGACGTCCCGGCCCGCGGCTTTTTCTCCGGCACTTCCGGCTCGGTCGGCACCGGTCCGATGCGCAGCGCGGTGATGCGGTTGCGTTCACGGCGCAGCACGCGAAAGCGGAAGTTGTAGAAGGTGAAGCTCTGCCCGCGTTCGGGGATGGAGCGTGCTTCGTGAATGACGAGGCCGGCCACCGTTGTCGCTTCGTCGTCCGGCAAATGCCAATCCATGGCACGGTTGAGATCGCGGATCGGTACCGAACCATCGACGACGACTGAGCCATCCGCTTGGTTACGCACACCAGCCACGACCACGTCATGCTCGTCAGCGATGTCGCCAACGATTTCTTCCAGCAAGTCTTCCAGCGTCACCATACCTTCGACTTCGCCATATTCGTCGACGACGAGGGCGAAGTGGGTCTTGCGGCGACGAAATGCTTTCAACTGATCCGACAGCGGCCGCATTTCCGGAACGAACCACGGCGGCAGCGCGATGCTGGCGACGTCGATCTTGGCGGTATCGCCATCGACGGCGCGGATCGCGCGCAGCAGATCCTTGGCGTGCAGCACACCGATGATGTTTTCCGGCTTCTCGCGCCAAAGGGGAATGCGGGTATATTCGGTGGCCAGCACCTCGCGCACCAGCTCTTCCGACGGCAGGTCCGCATTGAGTGTCACCATCGCCGTGCGATGAACCATGACGTCGGACACCGCGAGATCGCCGAAGCGAAACACGTTCTGGATATATTCGGCCTCGCCCGACGCGATGCCGCCATGCTCGGCGGATTCACCGACCAGGCCTTCGATCTCCACACCGGTGAGGATCTCATGCGGTGATGCTTCCTGCACGCCGAGCAGCGCCAGTGTGCCGCGCGACGCCGCATTGAGCAGCCAGTTTAGCGGATAGAACAGGACATAGGACGCATAGAGCGGATAGGCGATCCATTGCGACACCGGCTCTGGCTGGCGGATCGCCAATGTCTTCGGCACCTGCTCGCCGATCACGATATGCAGCGAGGAGAAAACAAGGAAGCCGGTGAGGAAGGAGGTGAAGTGCAGCGCGGAGTCCGAGAGGCCGAGCGGATCGAGCACCGGCTTCAGCAGCGCGGCGACCGTCGGCTCGCCGACCCAGCCAAGGCCGAGAGAAGCCATTGTGATGCCGAGCTGGCAGCAGGCCAGATAGGCTTCGATATTGCCCATCATGCCCTGCAGCAGGCGCGCGCCGAAGCGGTTCTGCTCGACCATGCTCTTGACGCGGAAGCCGCGGCTTTTGACCAGCGCGAACTCCGCCGCCACGTAAAACGCGTTGGCGGCGAGCAGGAAGATCGCGATCAGCAGATTGACGGTAATCGAATTCATGAAAGTCCTGCGACGGCGCCGGCTTTGGTCGTTTCCAAACCGGACACGGTCAGTTCTATCCCGTCAGCTTCTGATGCAGAAAGGCGCGAACAGTCGCGGGATCGACATCGCTGGCGATCACGGCCTGGCCGACGGCCTCCAGCAGAATGAAGGTGAGCTTGCCGCGCTTCACCTTCTTGTCCTGCGCCATGAGCGCCATCAGCGTGTCCGCATCCGCAAGGCCTTCCTGCGCGAAGCCGGCAATGTCCTGCAGCTTCGTCGGCAGCCCCACATCGGCGAGATGGTGCTGCACGCGGGTCGCATCGCTCTCTGGGATCATGCCAAGCTGCGCCGACAGTTGCGCCGCCAGCACCATGCCGACCGACACGCCCTCGCCATGGAACAGTCGGTCCGAGAAGCCGGTCACCGCTTCCAGCGCATGCCCGAAGGTATGACCGAGATTGAGCAACGCGCGCTCGCCATTCTCGCGCTCGTCGCGCGACACGACACCGGCCTTGGCGCGGCAGGAGGTAGCGATGGCGTGTTCGCGCGCTGCACCGCCGCGCATGATCTCGGCATGATTGGCTTCCAGCCAGGTGAAGAACTGGTGATCGCCGAGGACACCGTATTTGGCGACTTCCGCATAGCCCGAACGAAATTGCCGTGGCGACAGCGTATCGAGGACCGCCGTATCGGCTACAACAAGCACCGGCTGATGGAACGCGCCGAGCAGATTCTTCCCCTGCGGCGAGTTGATTCCGGTCTTGCCGCCGACGGAGGAGTCGACCTGCGCCAGCAGCGATGTCGGCACCTGCACGAAATCGACACCACGGCGCACGATCGCTGCGGCAAAGCCGGCGAGATCGCCAACTACCCCGCCGCCGAGCGCGATAACGAGATCATTGCGCTCGATCTTCGCTGCGATCAGGGCTTCGGAGACTTTTTCGAGCCCGGCATAGCTCTTCGAGCTCTCGCCTTCGTCGACGACAATGTGCGAGGTCGGAATATCTGCCGCCGCGAGTGACGCTTGGGTCGCTGCCAACCAGTGCTTGGCAACGGTCTTGTCGGTCACGATCGCAGTTCGCACGCCCGGCCGCAGCTTGGCGATGCGCGCACCGAGCGACGGCAGCACGTTGCGGCCGATGACGATGTCATAGGCACGGTCGGCCAATGCGACATCCACAGTAATCGGCTCGGAATGCTTCAAGGGCGCAGTCATAGTTGAGAACTCAAGGGATCGCCTGTCGGTTCGGAAATGGCGGAGGCCGCGTGCGGGCGGAACAGATGTTCATGCAGCGCGATGATGCTCTCATCGACGATCTTTTCATGCGGCACGTCGCGCGAATCGATCGTTATGTCGGTCTGCTCGTAGAACGGATGCCGCGCCTCGATCAGCCGCGCGATGGTGGCGGCGGGATCCGCGGTCTTCAGCAGCGGTCGGTTTTCCCGGCGCCGGACCCGACGCAGGATCACGTCGGCATCGGCCTTCAGCCACAGCGAGATCGCCTTGTCGCGGATCTTCTGGCGAGTGTCCTCACGCAGGAAGGCGCCACCACCGGTCGCCAGCAGGATCGGTCCACTGTCCAACAGCCGGGCGATCACCCGCGCCTCACCGTCGCGGAAATGCGGTTCGCCGTGGACTTCGAAAATGTCGGGGATCGACATCCCGGCCGCCGCCTCGATCTCGTTGTCCGCGTCGACAAAAGGCAGCCGCAGCCGTGTCGCCATGCGCCGGCCAATGGTCGATTTGCCCGCCCCCATCATGCCCACCAGCACGACCGAGCGCTTTCCCAGCGCCGCGACGATGGCGGCCTCCTGGGATGCGCTGGCAATCGCCGGCAAGATGGTCTCGGACATCAAAAACACCTGCAAAATCAGTGAGCGACAAGGGATCGCAGAGGTTTGCCGCATTCCGGTCACCTATACTACCCCCAGCGCCAGCGTTGCCAGTACCTCTTGCAGTCTGTATCCGAACGGGGTGACCGCCTCAGGCGGAACGAATCGTCCCATTTCGCCGCCGAGTTCCCTGATCATGCCCAGCCTGTTCCGCTTTTTGACGGTCGTCGCGGTGATCGGCGGCGTGGTCTATGGCGTGATCTTTGCGCTGGCCAATTTCGTCAATCCGAAGCCACGGGATATGACGGTCACCATCCAGCCGGATAAATTTCTCAAGAAATAGCCGTGCGCAGCAGGCGCATGAAGAGCTGCATGTCCTCCGCGAATTTCGGACCAGCCCCCTCCGCGTGCTTGATGCCATCGATCGCGGCGACAATGACGCCCGCAACATCGGCTGGTCTGGCTTGCAGTGAGCCGAGGCTAATCCTGCCCGCGGTTTCCGCATCACTCAGCGCTTGCGCCAGAAGGGCTATCAGTCTGGCCCGCGCGGCAAGCATTATATCCTTGGCCAGAGCCATGTTCGCGTCGAACAGTTCAGTCGCATCCGGACTGCCGACGAAGGGCGCAATGAGTTCACGCTGAAACACGGCTACCGCCGTTTCGATGCGACTGAACACGTCGCCCGCGCCGGCAAGCGCTGCTTCGACTTCCCGCATCGTCCGGGCGTGGGCCCGGATCGATCCTGCTCTGAACAATTCTTCCTTGCTGTTGAAGCTCAGATAGAGCGACGCCCGCGAAATTCCCGCCGCGCGCGCGATATCGGCCATCGACGCCTTGCGAAAACCGTGACGGACGAACACCGGCAAAGCGGCATCCAGAATGTGATCGGATTTGGCGTCTCGTTCGCTCATTCAGACAGATTGACAGTTCGTGTCCAATGCGTCAAAAGACAATTAGACATAATTAGTCCATCTGTCTAATCGATATATCCTATAGAGGTCAGGAGCGAACATGCATTCAGGATTGGCCGACAATCGAGGCATCACTGTTCTCGTCACGGGCATCGGCGGCTTTCTGGGCGGACATGTCGCCCGGCAACTGCTGGCCAACGGCTACTCCGTCCGCGGTAGCGTTCGTCGCATGAGCGGCTGCGACCGGATGGCCAAGCAGATCTGTGCGGCGCCGACGGACTCGCATTCCCTCAGTTTCGTCGAAGCCGACCTCTGCTCCGATATCGGATGGGATGCCGCCGTCGCAGGCTGTCGCTACGTCATCCATGCAGCATCGCCATTTCCGGCAGACCTTCCGAAGGATGAAAACGAACTGATCCAACCCGCGCGGGACGGCGCGTTGCGTGTGCTACGTGCCGCACATCATGCGGGCGTGACGCGGGTGGTGCTGACCTCCTCGATTGCGGCCACCAATCACGCGAGTGGCAAGGCGCCGTATACCGAAGAGAACTGGACCGATCCGACGGACAAGCGGGCCACGCCCTATTACAAATCCAAAACGCTGGCCGAACGGGCGGCATGGGCCTTTTCTGCACAAACCGGGCTGGATCTCGCCGTTATCAATCCAGGGATCATTTTCGGACCTCTGCTGGGTCCGGACTACGGCACGTCGATCGGGCTGCTTCAGCAGATGATGAGTGGCAAGCTCAAACGCGTGCCGCGCTTCGGCGTCGCAGCGGTCGATGTCCGCGATGTCGCCGATGCGCATATCCGGGCGATGACCCATCCGGATGCGTCAGGTCAGCGCTTCATCGCGGCCGGGCAGTTTCTGTGGATGCGCGACATGGCGGCCGTACTCGCCCAGTCATTTCCGAACTATGCGCCGGCTCTGCCCTCGGGCGAGGTGCCAAACTGGATGATCAAGGCGATGGCGCCGTTCAGCGCGCGGTCGCGCATGATCGTCCACGAACTCGACGTCGATCTGAGCGTCAGTGCCGCCAAGGCGAAGCGGATGCTCGACTGGCAACCACGGCCGGCCGAAGAGGCCATTCGCGCCAGCGCGCAAAGCCTGATCGACCACGGCCTGCTCGCGACCTCCTGAATTCTCACCTCACAACAACGGAACCAGCCTATGACCTCTTCCATCGTCGATCCGAAAGAGCATCCGAACGCGGACGCCATCCGCGGCGTCGAACGCGCGCGGCTTCGTGCGCTTGTGAGCGCCGACATCGCAGCGGCAGAGCCACTGCACGCCGCAGACTTCCAGTTGATCACGCCGATCGGCGCAGCGCTGTCAAAAGCCGAATATCTCGGCGCCGTTGCAGGCGGCCACATCAAATATCTGACATGGACGCCGGGTGACATCACCGTGCGGCTGTATGGCGCCAGCGCCGTGATACGGTATCGCGCTCGCATTGAGGTCGTGTTCGGAGGCCATAAGGTCCCGCCCGGCGACTATTGGCACACCGACGCTTACGAAATGCGTGACGGGCATTGGATGGTGGTCTGGTCGCAAGCCACATCGATAACCGCACGTGCCTGACCCTTATAGAAACTGCGCGTGCTCCAGGCTGCTGCAGTGGACGAAAACCGCTGCTGCAGCCCGGATCATGGGTTATGATGGCACATGACCACTTCCTCCGACGCCAAGCTCTCCAACCTGTTCCTCGACATGCTCGCCGCCGAACAGGGCGCCGGCGTGAACACGCTCGACGCCTATCGCCGCGACCTGGAGGACTTCTCCGAATTCGCAGCCGGCGCGAAATCCAGTTTTGCCGGTGCCGACACCCAGTTGCTGCGCGATTACCTAGAAGACCTCGACGAGCGCGGCTTCAAATCGACCACGGTGGCGCGGCGCCTCTCCGCAATACGACATCTGTTTCGCTTTCTGCTCAGCGAAAAAATCCGTGCCGACGACCCCGCCGCCATCCTGTCGGGCCCCAAGCGCGGCCGCAGCCTGCCCAAGGTGCTGTCGATCGCCGATGTCGACCGCATGCTTGTGCAGGCGCGAAGCCAGGCACAGAACATCGAGGCCTCGCCCCAGCAAAGACTGCGCGATGCCCGGCTCTATTGCTTGCTTGAAGTCCTCTACGCCACCGGGCTTCGCGTCTCCGAGCTGGTCTCGCTACCGCTCACGGCGGCGCGGCGCGATGCGCGGATGATCGTGGTGCGCGGCAAGGGCAACAAGGAGCGGCTGGTACCGCTCAATGAAACTGCCAAACAGGCAATGGCCGAATATCTCGCCGCGATGGCTGAACTGCAGAAGACCCAACCTAAAAAGGGGGCCGCCTCGAAATGGCTGTTTCCGTCTTTCGGCGAGAGCGGCCACCTCACCCGGCAGCATTTCGCGCGCGATCTGAAAGAACTCGCCGCAGTATCCGGCATCGCGCCGCGGCTGGTCTCGCCGCACGTGCTGCGCCACGCCTTTGCCAGTCATCTGCTGCATAACGGCGCCGATCTTCGCATTGTGCAGACGCTGCTCGGCCACACCGATATTTCGACGACGCAGATCTACACCCATGTGGTGGAAGAGCGGCTGAAGAGCCTGGTCCGCGACCTGCATCCGCTGGCTGAGAAATAGCGCTCAGCGCGGCAGCGGCTCCGCATCGCCGATACCGTCGGCCTCATCGTCGCGCCGCATCCCGGAGGTCGGCACCAGAACCGGCTGCAGCGCCGGAATCAGCCGCGAGCGCTCGCGCTTGGCGGGGATCGCGCGATAGACCTGTTTGGTGGCCTCGACGATATGCACGCCGGCAAAGGGCATCGACAGCGCCGCACCTATCCGCTCCCAGGCCATCGCCGAGCGCAGGAACCAGCCCATGCCCACGGGCGGCATGAACAGCGCCTCGCTCCATGCCGTCGGCGTAAACCAGGTCTGCCGCAGCAATTGCGTGATCTGCGAGCGTGAATAGGGGCGGCCGTGACCGAACGGCGTCGAATCGGTGCGGGTCCAGACACCCCGGCGATTCGGAATCACCGCCATCATCCGCCCGGATGGCGCGAGCACGCGCCAAACCTCGCGGAGCAGACCCTCCGGGTCATCGGACATTTCCAGCGCATGAACCAGAATGATGCGATCGACGGCCGCATCCTGCAGCGGCAGCGAGAATTCATCCACAAGTGTGGCCAGCGCGGGCTTTGCCGTCGGCCATTTCAACACGCCCTGCGCCGCCGGCATGAAGGCGATGCACCGTTCGGAATTCTCCCGGAACAGGCCGAGATACGGCGTGGGGTAACCCAGACCGAGCACGCGCAGGCCTTCGGCGTCCGGCCAATGCGCCTGGATGCCGCGATTGATCAGCCGCCGCGCGACGATGCCAAGGCGGCGCGAATAAAAATCCCGGAGATCGATCACATCGATGGTCATGATGGCTTTCTAACACGTCACGACGCGCTACGATCCCCCGAATCGCGCATTGCCCGGGAAGCGTTAACGCCATATGTCAGAAATGCCGTTGGCTGTTACCGGACGATTTGAATTACGGAGATATCATGGCTGCTGAAATTCGTGTCTTCCCCTGCCTGTCCGACAATTTCGGCTACCTGATTCATGATCCGCAGAGCCTGAAGACCGCCGCGATCGACGCGCCGGAGGCCGGCCCGATCATGAAGGTGCTGCAGCGCGAAGGCTGGAAGCTCACAGACATTCTGGTGACGCATCACCATGCGGACCATGTCGGCGGCGTCGCCGAGCTGAAGAAAACCTATGGCTGCAGGGTCACCGCACCGCACGATCAGGGCACGGCAATTCCCGAAGTCGACGTCCGCGTCGCCGAAGGCGATACGGTGCAGGTCGGCGCGCTCACCGCGCGGGTGTTCGAGACCCCCGGCCACACGCTCGACCATATCTGCTATGTGTTCGACAGCGAGCTGGCGCTGTTCTCGGCCGACACGCTGTTTTCGGGCGGCTGCGGCCGAGTATTCGAAGGCACCTATCCGATGATGTGGCAATCGCTGAAGAAGCTGCGCACATTGCCTGACGACTACCGTGTCTATTGCGGCCACGAATACACCGCGGCCAACGTCAAATTTTGCCTCGGCATCGATGCCAACAACGAAGCACTGAAGGCCCGCGCCGACGAAGTGGCGCAGCTGCGTGCTGTCAACAAGCCGACCATTCCGGTGCTGCTCGGGCTCGAGAAGAAGACCAACGTGTTCCTGCGCGCCGACGATCCAGCCATCGCCGCCGCCGTGCGCCTCAAGGGCTACAGCGAAGACGACGTGTTCGCCGAGTTGCGCGAACGCAAGAACAAGTCCTGATGGCAAACACGACACCAACTGCGGCCGAGATCATCGCGACGCTCGGCCTGCAGCCGCATCCCGAAGGCGGACACTATCGCGAGACATTTCGCGACAGTCGCGTGGACGCCAGCGGGCGGGCGGCCTCCACGGCGATCTATTTTCTGCTGACGCGTGGCGAACGCTCGCACTGGCACCGCATCGATGCCGTCGAGATCTGGCACTATCATGCTGGCGCTCCGCTCACGCTGGAAATCGCCGACGACGCCGGCCAGCGCACGATCATGCTTGGGCCGGACGTTGTTGCAGATCAACAGCCGCAAGGCATCGTGCCGCCAAATGCCTGGCAGGCCGCCGCAACCACCGGCGACTGGACGCTGGTCGGGTGCACCGTTGCGCCGGGATTCGATTTTGCAACGTTCGAGCTGGCACCGAAAGACTGGACACCAACCTAGCCACGCTTCCGGATCATATCCTTCGCCGCGATCAAGCCGCCGCCTGCAATCAACGCGGCAGCGACTGCAATATTCGCGCTCGCCTGCGCGAATCCAGCGAGGATCAGGAACGACGTTGACAGCAATGGCGTCGCGTAGGACGCGGCACCCAGCACACGGATGTCGCCGCGCTTCATGCCAATATCCCATGCGAAGAATGCGGCACCGACGGGACCGACACCCAGCGCAATGATCGCCGCCCATGCCAGCGGCCCCGACGGCCACGCGGTATCCTCCGTAAAGAGGTGCACGGCGAAGGCCAGAAGCGCGGCCGCGGCGCAATTGCGCACAACCGCGTCGGTCGGCACCTCCCTGAGACGGCGCGACAGTACCGAGTAGCCCGCCCAGACGAAGGCCGCAGCCAGAGCCGCGGCAAAACCTGCCACCTGTGATGACGACGCCGCGAGATTGAGGTTTCCGGCCAGCAACAACACGGTACCGATCAGCCCGAGCAATGCACCGATCACGTGATGAACGCGCAGGTGTTCGCCCGGCAGCAGCGAGGAAAACAGCACGATCAGCAGCGGCCACAGATAATTCAGGAGGCCTGCTTCAGCTGGCGGCGCCAGACGCAACGCCACGAAATACAGGGCGTGATAGCCAAACAGGCCGCCCACGCCGATCAGTGATGCGAGCCAAGGCTGGTTGAACATCAGTGCGGACGGCCGTACGACCAGGCTCGCCATGACACCAATCGCGAAAGTCATCCCCATCAACTGAAACGGCGGGATTGTCCCCGTCGCCACGGTCAGGACAGATAGCAGAGACCACATCAATATGGCTGTAAGGCCGATCAGGGTAGCGGTGCGAGGCGCCATCGATCCAGTCTATGTTCGACGACGCCTAGGACATCACGCGTGATATTGCCCGCCATTGATGGTCATCGTCGAGCCCGTCACGAAGCCGGACTCATCGGCGGCCAGGAACAAGACGGCACGCGCGATTTCCTCGGGCTCGCCGAGGCGATTGACCGGGATCTGCGGCAGGATGTTCTTCTCGAGCACGTCCTTCGGCACTGCCTGCACCATTTCGGTGTTGATGTAGCCGGGGCAGATCACATTCACCGTGATGCCGAGCTTCGCATTCTCCAGCGCCAGCGCCTTGGTGAAGCCGATGTCGCCGGCCTTGGCCGCGGAATAATTGACCTGGCCGAACTGGCCCTTCTGCCCGTTGATCGATGAAATGTTGATGACGCGGCCGAACTTGCGCGACCGCATGCCCTCGATCACCTGGCGGGTCACGTTGAACAGCGAACCAAGATTGGTGTTCACCACCTTGTTCCACTGCTCTGGCGTCATCTTGTGGAAGGCGCCATCCATGGTGATGCCGGCATTGTTGACCAGCACATCGACCGGCCCGAGTTCGGCCTCGACCTTCTTCACGCCTTCGGCGCTGGCTTCGAAGGAAGCCACATCCCATTTAAAAACAGGAATGCCGGTCTCGCTCTTGAATTTCTCGGCGGCGGCATCGTTGCCGGCATAGCTCGCGGCAACCTTGTATCCCGCAGTCTTCAACGCCTTGCTGATCGCAGCGCCAATTCCTCGTGTTCCCCCGGTCACCAATGCTACGCGCGCCATGATCGATCCTCCACCAATCTCTTTTGTTGTTATAGCTTCGAATTAATCCGGCGATACGAAGAACATCAAGCAGAATTGGAGCATCAACTGAAAATGCCCGGCGCGAAGCGCCGGGCATTTTGTTGTAGCAGTGTGTGCAGTGCACGCGCGAGCCGATGTTTTCGGCACGCGACGCGCAAGAATTTTGCGCGGCGCGTAAGGATTAGTCGCGTGCAATGCACATCGCGATGCCCATGCCGCCACCTATGCACAGCGTGGCAAGGCCCTTCTTCGCGTCGCGCTTTTCCATCTCGTGCAGCAGCGTGACCAGCACGCGTGCGCCGGACGCACCTACCGGGTGACCGATCGCGATGGCGCCGCCATTGACGTTAACCTTCGACGTATCCCAGCCGAGGTCCTTGTTCACGGCGCAGGCCTGCGCAGCGAAAGCCTCGTTGGCTTCGATCAGGTCGAGATCGTTGATGGTCCAGCCGGCCTTCTTGAGCGCAGCGCGCGATGCGGGGATCGGGCCAGTGCCCATGATCTTCGGATCGACGCCGGCCTGGCCCCACGACACGATGCGCGCGAGCGGCTTGAGGCCTTCCTTGGCGGCCTGCTTGGCGGTCATCAGCACCACGGCAGCAGCGCCGTCATTGATGCCCGATGCGCTGCCTGCGGTGACGGTACCGTCCTTCTCGAAGGCCGGGCGCAGCTTGGCCATCGCCTCGATGGTGGCGCCGTGACGCGGATATTCGTCGCTGTCGACCACGGTGTCGCCCTTGCGGCCCTTGATGGTGACCGGGACGATCTCGTCCTTGAACTTGCCGGCCTTCTGCGCGGCTTCCGCCTTCTGCTGCGACGCAACAGCGAACTCGTCCTGCTGCTGGCGCGTGATCTGGTACTGTTTCGCCACGTTTTCGGCGGTGTTGCCCATGTGATAGCCGTTGAAGGCGTCCCACAGACCGTCCTTGATCATGGTATCGACGAATTCCACCGGACCCATCTTCACACCGCCGCGCAGATACTGCGCATGGGGGGCCATGCTCATGGATTCCTGACCGCCGGCAACGACGATTTCCGAATCACCATTGAGCAGCGCCTGATAGCCGAGCGCGACCGTGCGCAGGCCGGAGCCGCACAGCATGTTGACGCCCCAGGCCGACGTTTCCACCGGAAGACCGGCGGCGATCGATGCCTGACGCGCGGGGTTCTGGCCCTGCGCCGCAGTGAGGATCTGACCCATGATGACTTCGGAGACGCGCGCGGGATCGATCTTGCCGCGCTCAAGCGCTGCCTTGATGGCAATGGCGCCGAGATCGTGCGCCGGCATGGTCGCGAAAGCGCCGTTGAAGCTGCCGACTGGTGTGCGGGCAGCGCTGACGATGACGACATCGTCTGACATGGACATCTCCTGTTGTTGAGGTTTTTTCGACGGTCAGAGCCAGAATGGCGGGGCCCGCGTTGCGAACTATCCTGTTAACTGAGGAATGGACTGTCAATTGGCCAGAGGCCAAATTACGGCCGCAACGCACGCAAAATGGCACGGATGTCGCTTTGCATAGCACAATACTGCTGCCATTTTAACCGTGACGCACAAAACGGTAGCCGAGACCCTTTGAAAGTGCTTACTTTATTGCATTGCGTTGTTCGACAACCTTATGGCGCGCTGCCGTAAGGTTCCCTGTCCTCGGTCCGTATGTGTGAGCCCCATGGCGAAATCAGATCAACCCACGACAATCAAAAAATACGCGAACCGCCGGCTTTATAATACCGGAACAAGCACTTACGTGACGCTTGAGGATCTCGCTGCGATGGTGAAGGACGGCGAGGATTTTCTCGTCTATGACGCCAAGACCGGCGACGATATCACCCGCTCGGTGCTGGCCCAGATCATCTTCGAACAGGAAAACAAGGCTGGCCAGAATCTCCTGCCAACCACTTTCCTGCGCCAGTTGATCCGCTTCTACGGCGACAGCATGCAGATGGTCGTGCCGAAGTATCTCGAGCAGTCCATCGACAGCCTGACGCGCGAGCAGGAGAAATTCCGCAAGCAGATGACGAACACGTTCAGCATGACGCCGTTCGCGCCACTTGAGGAAACCGTCCGCCGCAACATGGAGCTCTTTCAGCAGACCTTCGCGATGTTCAAGCCGTTCGTGCCGCCGCGCGGCGGCGCTGCCGCACCGGAGCCGGAAAAGCCATCGGAGCCGACTTCCGAGCCTGCCGACACTATGGACGACCTGCGTCGCCAGATGAAGGAAATGCAGGAACGCCTCGAGCGCATGTCGCACGAGCCGAAGCCGGAATAATTCGGGCTCACTTATCGGAAATCGGGACGACGCCGACCGTGGCTACGCTTACGGTCGGCGTTTCCATTTGATGAGTGCAACACCACCATGGCGAAGTCGCCCACCCCACTCACTCTCGACCGGCTTGACACCCCGATCGGCATCGCGCTGCTGGTGACGAACCACGGCGGCGCACTCTGCGCACTCGACTGGATCGATTACGAGACACGTTTGCGGACTTTGCTCCGCCGTTACTATGGCGCGGTCGAACTCACGAACAACGCAGCGCCGTCCGAAATCCGTACAGCCCTCTCGCGCTATTTCGACGGCGATCTCGACCAACTCGATGGCATCACCTGCCATATCCCCGGCACGCCATTTCAGCACAATGTCTGGGCCGCGCTGCGCAAGATCCCTGCGGGCAGTACACTCAGCTACGGCACGCTGGCGGCGCAACTCAGTATGCCCACAGCGACCCGCGCCGTCGGCCATGCCAATGGTGCCAATCCCCTGAGTGTCGTCGTGCCTTGCCACCGCTTGATCGGCGCCAACGGTTCCCTCACCGGCTATGGCGGCGGCATCGCGCGCAAGCGATGGCTGCT
>NZ_JBGMOE010000075.1:27172-92011 GCF_041424195.1 Tardiphaga sp.
CCAACGGTTCCCTCACCGGCTATGGCGGCGGCATCGCGCGCAAGCGATGGCTGCTAGAGCATGAAGGCGTGGTGGTGAAGTGACATACTAACCTCGCCCCGCTTGCGGGGAGAGGTCGCTTTCCGCATGCGAAGCATGTGGGAAGCGGGTGAGGGGGACTCTCCACTCGCTCCGAGCTTGCTGAGAGCCCCCCTCATCCGTCGCGGACTTGGTCCGCGCCACCTTCTCCCCGCAGGCGGGGAGAAGGAAAATCACGCCGCCGGCTTCTCCGCGATATCGCCGTTTGCCAGCAGATGGATCAGCGCGCGCTTGATCGCAGCCTGACGTGTCGGAGCGTTGATCTGCGCCCCGAGCAAATCGGTGACGTAGAACACGTCTCGCGCACGCTCGCCGAAGGTCGCCACATGCGCCGAGGCGATGTTCAGATTGAGCTTCGAGATCGCCGTGGTCAGCTGATACAGCAGACCGGGCCGGTCGAGGCCGGAGACCTCGATCACCGTGTAGCGATCCGACCACTGGTTGTTGACGATGACTTCCGGCTCCACCGTGAAAGCCCTGATCTTGCCCTTTGTCGTGGCGCGCTTCGCCACGGTTTCCGGCAACCGCACCTTGCCTTCGAGCACGTCCTCGATCATGTCGCCGATCCGTGTCGCACGGCGGCCTTCGTCGTCATCGCGATCGTATTCCCGGGAGATCGCGATGGTGTCGAGCGCGCGGCCATCGGTCGTTGTGTAGATCTGCGCGTCGACGATATTGGCACCTGCCGCAGCGCATGCGCCGGCGATGATCGACAGCAACCAGGGATGATCGACGGCCAGAATCGTGAGCTCGGTGACGCCGCGGGCTTCATCGAACCCGACATTGATCGCCAGCTTGTGCCCTGCCTCTTCCGAGGCGCGCAGGAAACGAGCATGGCGAATCTTGCGTTCGAGCTCGACCTTGAGCCAGTAGGCCGGATAGTGCCGCAAAATATAGGCGTTGAGATCCTGCTCGGGCCACTCGGTGAAGGCACGGCGGAATTCAGCCTGCGCCGACGCGATGCGCTGGGCGCGATTGACTTCCGAGAAACCACCGGTCAGCACCGGCTCGGTTTCGTAATACAGGGTTCGGATCAGTTGCGCCTTCCAGCCGTTCCAGACGCCGGGACCGACGCCGCGAATATCGGCGGTGGTGAGAATCGTCAGCAGCTTCATCTGCTCGACCGACTGCACCACGGCGGCGAAATTCTCGATGGTCTTGCTATCCGACAGGTCGCGCGATTGCGCCACCGTGGACATGGTCAGATGCTCCTCGATCAGCCAAGCGACGAGATCGGTGTCGGCGGCGTTGAAGCCGAGCCGCGGACATAGCCGCCGCGCGACCTTGGCGCCTGCGATGGAGTGATCTTCCGGGCGCCCCTTGGCAATGTCGTGCAGCAACACCGTGATATAGATCACCGCGCGATGTTCCGGGCGGATCTTACGCATCAGGTCGCTAGCGACAACGAACTCGTCATTCCCGCCGCGCTCGATCTCCTGAAGGATGCCGACACACCGCAGCAGATGCTCGTCCACCGTGTAGTGGTGATACATGTTGAACTGCATCATCGAGACGATGCGGCCGAAGGCCCGAATGAAATGACCGAGCACACCGGTTTCGTTCATCCGCCGCAGCACGATCTCGGCATTATCCGAAGTCAGGATCTCCATGAACAGCGCGTTGGCTTCGGGATTTTCGCGTATCTCCGGCGTGATCAACCGAAGCGACCGCGTTGCTGTCCGCATCGCATCAGGATGGAAGGCCAGATTGTGCTTCTGTGCCAGCCGGAAGAACCGCATCAGATTGATCGGGTCTTCCTTGAACACGTCGGGCGCAGCAAGGTTGATACGGTTGTTGTCGATGATGAAGGCGTCGCTGTCCGGCAGCCGGCGGCGATGCATCTCGGGCCGCAGCTTGGCCATCATGCGCGTCAGCGCCGGCGCCGGCTTGGCCTGCTGGTCTTCGAGCTTGGCGCACAGGATTGCGGTGAGATCGCCGACTTCCTTGGCAATCAGGAAGTAATGCTTCATGAAGCGCTCGACGTCCTGCATGCCGGGATGCGACGTATAGCCGAGGCGAACCGCGATCTCGCGTTGCAGGTCGAAAGACAGCCGCTCTTCAGGTCGTTTGGTCAGGAAGTGGATATTGCAGCGAACCGACCACAGGAAGTCTTCGCAACGCTTGAAGGTGCGGTATTCCTGCGGATCGAATACGCCGCGCGCCACCAGTTCCTTGCTGTCGCGCACCCGATAGACGTATTTCGCGATCCAGAACACGGTATGCAGATCGCGCAACCCGCCCTTGCCGTCCTTGACGTTGGGCTCGACCAGATAGCGCGACTGGCCGCCACGGCGATGACGCTCCTCGCGTTCGGCGAGCTTGGCGGTGACGAATTCGGCGGCGGTGCCCTGCACCACTTCGGTATCGAAGCGCGTGACCAGTTCGTCGTAGAGAGCCTGATCGCCGGTGAGGAAGCGCGTTTCCAGGATTGCGGTGCGGATCGTCATGTCGCCGCGCGCCTGCCGAATCGATTCATCCACCGAACGCGTGGCGTGGCCGACCTTCAGGCCCATGTCCCACAGGCAATACAGAATGACCTCGGCGACCTGCTCGCCCCAGGCGGTCTGCTTGTAGGGCAGGATGAACAACAGATCGATGTCGGATTCCGGCGCCATCAGCCCGCGGCCATAGCCGCCGGTAGAGACCACCGCCATGCGTTCGGCACCGGACGGGATTGGCGAATGATACAGATGCTTCGTCGCCGCAGCGAACAGCATGCGGATGATCTCATCCTGCACGTGGCAGAGCTGCTCGGCGCAGCGCCGGCCGTGCCGGTCTTTCAGCAGCACGGCCTCGGCGGCTTCACTGGCCTTGAGCAGTTCAGCCTTCAGCAGCTTGGCGACCGCGGCGCGAAACAAATCGTTCTTGCCGCGATGCTGCGCTGCAAGCGCGTCGATCTCGGCGGTAATCCGCGGCGTATCGAACTCGGTTTCGGTCGTGAGTTTGGCTTGTGTAGCAACGCTGTCCATGAACAACCCGGATATCGGACGGCGCAAGCGCTGTCACGGTGATTGTAGCCCCACAGCTAGTCCATGCTGCCTTTTGCGCAATCCGGGCAACAACGTTCTCGCGGCGGTGTCTTTGACGCATCATATCTTCTCGTTGACGAAACGCCATAACCAATTGAAATTAAAGCACGTTTTCGCACGCAGAGCGACCCGGACGTGATGCCATGACGCCCGCCGGATGCAAGTCGCCTTCCACCCTCACGTTTCGTCATTCCATCAGGGAGAGACCAGAATGTTCACGATGTCACGGCGCGCTGTTGCCGGTCTGATTGCTGCGGCTGCACTGCTGCCCGGAGCTGCCTTCGCCGCCGAGCCGCTCAAGGAAATCCGGCTCGATTGGGCGACCTACAATCCGGTCTCGATCATCCTCAAGCAGAACGGCCTGCTGGAGAAGGAATTCGCCAAGGACGGCGTGAAGATCACCTGGGTACAATCGGCCGGCTCCAACAAGGCGCTGGAATTCCTCAATGCCGGCTCCATCGACTTCGGCTCGACCGCGGGCTCCGCCGCGCTGGTGGCCAGGATCAACGGCAATCCGATCAAGTCGGTCTATGTCTATTCGCGTCCGGAATGGACCGCTTTGGTGACCGGCAAAGACTCCAAGATCGCCTCCGTCGCCGACCTCAAGGGCAAGCGGGTCGCGGTGACCCGCGGCACCGATCCCCACATCTTCCTGGTCCGCGCTTTGCTTGGCGCCGGGCTCACCGACAAGGACATCACCCCGGTGCTGCTGCAGCATGCCGACGGCAAGGCAGCGCTGATCCGCGGGGACGTCGATGCATGGGCCGGACTCGATCCGATGATGGCGCAGGCCGAGATCGAGGACGGCGCCAAGCTGTTCTTCCGCAAGCCGGACGCCAACACCTGGGGCATCCTCAATGTGCGCGAACAATTCCTGAAGGACTATCCGGATGCAGCGCGCCGCGTCCTCGCCGTCTATGAAGACGCACGGAAATATTCGCTGGAGAACTATCCCGAGCTGAAGAAAGCCTTCATCGGCGTCACCAAGCTACCCGACGCGGTTGTCGACAAACAGCTCAAGGAGCGCACCGAGCTGACCCACAGCCGCATCGGCGCACCCCAGCGCGAGTCGATCCTCGCCGCAGGCCTCGCTTTGCAGCAGGCCGGCGTGATCGACGCCAAGGTCGATGTGAAGGCGACGGTGGATGCATTGATTGATGATCAGGTGCCGCTGCCGAAGAGCTGACGCTCTCGCACTTGCGAAACCACCCTTCACCCTCCCCGCAAAGGGAGGGTGAAGCTTTTGACCACCTTGTAAACCAGATCGAGACGCGCTTCAGCTATGGCCATGACGCTCGACACGACTGCGCTCGACGCAACAGACACGCGTGCAAAAGCCGCGACCGACAAGCGCTGGCACCGTTATGCGCGGCCGGCGCTAGGCGTCGTACTGCCGCTGACGCTCGCTTTGGCATGGGAGCTTGCAGTGTGGTCCGGCTGGTCGAGCGGCCGGCTGGTGCCGCCACCGTCGCGCGTCTTCGCCACCATCCTGGAGCTTGCGCAAACCGGTGAGCTCACGCGTCACATCGCCACAACACTCATGCGCGTGGGCGCAGGCTTCGGCCTCGGCGTCATCGCCGGCACGCTGTTTGGCGCCATCTCCGGCTATTGGGGCGTCGCACGGCGACTGCTCGACCCCACCGTTCAGGCGCTGCGCGCCATTCCGTCGATCGCCTGGGTGCCGCTGTTCATCCTGTGGCTCGGCATCTTCGAAACCTCGAAGGTCGCGCTGATCGCCGTTGGCGTGTTCTTCCCGGTCTATCTCGGCGTGATGGGCGCAATCCTCTCGGTCGATCGCAAGATCGTCGAGGTCGGTCGCACCTTCCGCCTCTCCGGCCCCGCCATGATCCGCCGCATCCTGCTGCCCGCCGTGCTGCCGGCTTACGTTGTCGCGCTGCGCGTCGGTCTCGGGCTCGGCTGGATGTTCGTGGTTGCCGCCGAATTCATGGGCGCCTCCGAAGGGCTCGGCTATCTCCTGATCGACGGCCAGCAGCTCGGCAAGCCCGCGCAGATCCTCGCCGCGATCACCATTTTCGCACTACTGGGCAAGACCACCGACTGGCTGATCGAATTGATCACCACGCCATTGCTGCGCTGGCAGGATGCGTTCCGTCCGGGCGGAGAGACCTGATGCTCGCCCTCGACAAGGTCGGCAAGACCTATCCCAACGGCGTCCGTGCACTGGAGCGCTTCACCGCGCAAATCCCGCAAGGCGAGATCGTCGCCATTATCGGTGGCTCCGGCTGCGGAAAATCGACGCTGTTGCGCGCCGTGGCCGGGCTCGATCGCGCCTCGACCGGGAGTATCCGCATCGACGATATCGATATCAGCGCGCCGCACGAGAAGATCGGCATCATCTTCCAGGAACCGCGGCTGCTGCCGTGGCTCAGCGTCGCCGACAATATCGGCTTCGGACTGTCCGAGCTTCCTGTCGCCGCACGCCGCGAGACAGTCGCGCAGGCCCTGGCACGCGTCGGCCTGTCGGATAAAGCCAAGGCATGGCCGCGCGAATTGTCCGGCGGGCAGGCACAGCGCGTCGCCATTGCCCGTGCCTTGGTGCCGCAGCCGGAAGTGCTGCTGCTCGACGAGCCGTTCTCCGCACTCGACGCTTTCACGCGCCGCGACCTGCAGGATCACCTGCTGGATCTGTGGGCCGATACGCGGCCGACGCTGATCCTCGTCACCCATGACGTGGATGAAGCCGTCGTGCTGGCCGATCGCGTGCTGGTGATGCGGCCACGACCCGGCCGGCTGTTCGCTGAAATACAAGTCAACCTCGCGCGTCCGCGCGATCGGTCTTCGCCGCTGTTCGAAGCGGTGAAGCGTCGCGTGCTCACCGCACTGGATCGCTCTCTCGATCGCGACGTGCCCGATAGCGCACCTGCCGAGGCGGTCGGCGCGTGGTGGTGACAACATCGCCGCACGCGAATAGAATCTGCAACTAACAAAATCTCAGGGAGAGATATCATGGACGCCGCCGCGCTTCGCACCACCCAGGCCCCCATCAAGGAGCTCTACAAGACCGATCCCAAGGCGGCCTTCATCACGCTGAAGGCAAAAGGCTCGATCGACAATGACGGCATCGCCTGCAAGGTCGAGACCGGTCGCCAGATCGCCGCCGCCGGCCTGCATCCGGCGACTGGCGGCTCCGGGCTCGAACTCTGCTCGGGCGACATGCTGCTGGAAGCGCTGGTCGCCTGCGCTGGCGTCACGCTGAAGTCGGTGGCGACCGCCGTCGAAATTCCGCTGAAGTCCGGCAATGTGACGGCCGAAGGCGATCTTGATTTCCGCGGCACGCTCGGCGTCGACAAGGAAGCTCCGGTCGGCTTCGCCGAAATCCGCCTGCGCTTCGACGTCGATACTGACGCACCGCAGGACAAGCTCGATCTGCTGCTGAAGCTGACCGAGCGTTATTGCGTGGTCTACCAGACTATCAAGCATGGCCCGAAGGTTTCGGTGTCCCTCAACAGGGTGTAAGCAGGCGGGACTGTCCACCAAGAAAGAGGAGGCCAAGCACCTCCTCTCATCAGGCTTCCATGTCCCCCGAACTTGCCTTTCTCCTGACACTCACGCTGCGCATGGCGATCACCGCCGCTTTCGTGATCACCGCCGCCATCATTACCGAACGCTCCGGCCCGGTGATCGGCGCCCTAGTGGCGACGCTGCCAATCTCTGCGGGCCCGTCCTACGTTTTTCTCGCCATCGATCACGATGCCGCCTTCATCGCGCAGGGCGCGCTGACGAGCCTGCCGATCAACGCCGTGACAATGTTCTTTGGATTGACTTACATCTACCTGGCCCGGCGCCATAACGTCGTTGTCAGTCTCGGCACGGCGATGGTGGTGTGGTTCGGCCTTGCCATACTGGTCCGGCAATTCGAATGGTCATTGCTGGGGGGTCTCCTCGCCAATGCGGTGGCCTTCAGCATCTGCCTGCCGCTGATGGCGCGGTTTCGCCACGCGAAGATGCCGCTCATTACGCGGCGCTGGTACGACATACTGCTGCGCGCGGCACTGGTGTCCTCGTTGGTCGGCACAGTCGTCACGCTATCCGCGACCATCGGCCCGGCCGGTAGCGGCATCCTTGCGCTCTATCCCGTGGTGTTCACCAGCCTGTTGCTGATCCTGCATCCGCGCATCGGCGGCCTGCCGACCGCCGCGGTCATGGCCAATGGCGGCTGGGGCCTCATGGGCTTCGGCATCGCCGTCGCCACGCTGCCCATCACCGCGCCACGCTTCGGCTCGGCAATCGCGCTCAGCGTCGCGTTGGCAACCTGCGTGGTGTGGAATCTCGGCCTGTGGTCGTTGGGCCGCAGGAAGATTCGCAGCGTTTAGCCTTTGGGCAACTTGGCCTTCAGCGCATAGAGTGCATCCAGCGCCTCGCGCGGCGACATCTCGTCGGGATGCAGCGCCTTCACGGCATCCATCAGCAACTCCGCCTCCGACGGCGGAGCTGCTTCGGCCGGCGCGCGCGCGGTGATGGCGAATAGCGGCAGGTCATCCATCAGCGCCTTGGCGCTTTGACCGCGATCCTGCGCTTCCAGCTTGGCCAGCACTGACTTTGCCCGCGCGATCACCGCCGGAGGCAGGCCCGCGAGTTTCGCCACCTGAATGCCATAAGAGCGATCCGCCGAGCCCGGCAGTACCTCATGCAGGAACACCACGTCTCCGTGCCATTCCTTGACGCGCACCGTCGCATTGAACAGTCGCGGCAGTTTCGCGGAGAGTGCGGTGAGTTCGTGATAATGCGTTGCGAACAGCGCGCGGCAGCGATTGCTCTCGTGCAGATGCTCGATCGCAGCCCACGCGATCGACAGACCGTCGAAGGTCGCCGTACCACGGCCGATCTCGTCGAGGATCACCAGCGCGCGTTCGGTGGCCTGATTGAGGATCACCGCGGTCTCGACCATCTCGACCATGAAGGTCGAGCGTCCCCTTGCCAGATCGTCCGCGGCGCCGACGCGCGAGAACAGACGATCGACGATGCCGATGCGGGCGCGCGATGCCGGCACATAGCTGCCGATCTGCGCCAGCAGCGCGATCAACGCGTTCTGCCGCAGGAAGGTCGATTTACCCGCCATGTTCGGACCGGTGATCAGCCAGATCTGCCCGGACTTCTGCCCCGGCCCCGGCGAGAGATCGCTGGCATTGGCGATGAACGGCTGACCGTCGCGCTTCAGCGCCTGCTCGACGACGGGATGCCGGCCGCCTTCGATGGCGAACAGCAGCGAGTTGTCGACTTCGGGGCGCACATAGTTGTCATCGACCGCCAGCTTCGCCAGCGCCGTCGCCACATCCAGCAGCGCAAAGGCATGCGCCGCGGCACGGAGATCTTCCGACGCCTCAGCCACCATACCCGAAAGCCGCTCGAAGATTTCAAGTTCGAGACCCAGCGCACGGTCGCCGGCATTGGCGATCTTGGCCTCGATCTCGCCGAGTTCGGACGTGGTGAAGCGCACCTGCCCCGCCAGCGTCTGGCGATGGATGAAGGTCGCATTCAGCGGCGGTTGCATCAGCTTGTCGCCATGCTGCGCCGTGACCTCGACGAAGTAACCGAGCACGTTGTTGTGGCGGATCTTCAGACCCTTAACGCCGGTGTCATCGGCATAGCGCGCCTGCATCGCAGCGACCACAAGGCGCGAGGCGTCGCGCAGATTGCGGGTCTCGTCGAGTGCGGCTTCAAAGCCCTCGCGCACGAAACCGCCATCGCGCTTCAGCAGCGGCAGGTCGTCGGCCAGTGCGCGGGCGAACGTGCTGGCGAGCTCGCGGGACGGGCGCTGCAACGCGGCCATCGCAGCAGTGATATCCGCCGGCAGATTGTCTATGGCGCCGAGCCGCGCCAGCACCTGATCGGCGGCGAATACGCCATCGCGCAATGACGCCAGATCGCGCGGGCCGCCGCGACCGACCGACAGACGGGCCAGCGCACGCGACAAATCCGGCGCGGCGCGCAGAGCGACGCGGAGATCATCCCGTAAACCGCTGTCAGCGACGAAGGTGGAGATCGCGTCCAGCCTGCGGCCGATGGCCACTTCATCGGTCAGTGGCGCAGCCAGTCGCTGCGCCAGCAGGCGCGAACCGGCGGCCGTCACCGTGCAGTCGATGGCATCGAGCAACGAGCCCTTGCGCTCGCCGGCAAGCGTGCGCGTCAGTTCGAGATTGGCCCGGGTGGCAGGGTCGATCGCCATGGTGGTGCCGACCGCCTCGCGGGTGGGCGGCGACAGCGGCACGCGTTTGCCGACCTGGGTGCGCTCCACATAGGTGACGCAGGCGGCGGCGGCGGTGGCTTCCAGCCGCGACATGGCGCTGAGGCCATCCATGGTGGCGACGGCAAAATAATCGCATAGCCGGCGCTCGGCGGTGGCGCCGTCGAACACGTCGCGGGTGAGCGGCGTCACCGCCGACAACTCACGCAGCAACTGGCTGAGGTCGGGATCGCTATAGAGCGCATCCGTGACGATCACTTCATTCGGATTGATCCGCGCCAGGGTGGCGCCGAGTTCGCCAGTCGCACATTCGGTGACGATGAATTCCGCGGTGGAGATATCGATCCAGGCGAGGCCAATGCGATCCGCACCGCTTGAGCCCTTGCTGCGCGCGATCGCCAATAAATAATTATTGGCCCGGGCGTCGAGCAAATTCTCTTCGGTCAGCGTGCCCGGCGTGACCACACGCACGACATCGCGGCGGACCACGCTCTTGTTGCCGCGCTTACGCGCCTCGGCAGGATTTTCCATCTGTTCGCAGACGGCGACACGGATGCCGAGCGCGATCAGGCGATGCAGATAATCGTCGGAGCGCTCCACCGGAACGCCGCACATCGGGATGTCCATACCCTGATGCTTGCCGCGCTTGGTCAGCACGATGCCCAGCGCCCGCGACGCGACCTCCGCATCCTCGAAGAAAATCTCGTAGAAATCGCCCATCCGATAGAACAGCAGCAGGCCGGGATTGGCGGCCTTGATCTCAAGGTACTGTTCCATCATCGGAGACACTTTTGCGGTGTCTTCCACGCGGGGAGCGGGTTCTGGGGCGGTAATGGGCTGCTGGATTGTCATGGCGGCGGACGCTAGCAAATTTTGCGGGGCCGATCCCACCCGCGGCAGTCGCAAACCGTAGTTTTCCCCATCGCGGCGAGGCGGTTGACAAGTCAACTGCGATCTCATATCCGCAATTCCCAGGGACAACGCTGCCATCCAGCAGCGGCATTTGACCGGGTCGGCGGGGCTTCCTAAAAACACCGCGAAAATCCGGCAATCGAGCGCGGATGCAGTCCCCCAGGGAGAGAATTGATGAGCGATGTCTTTATCTGCGACGCCGTCCGCACCCCCATCGGCCGTTTCGGCGGCTCCCTTGCCAAAGTCCGCGCCGACGACCTCGCCGCAGCTCCCATTAAGGCCCTGATGGACCGCAATCCCGGCGTGGATTGGACTGCCGTTGAGGAAGTCTATTTCGGCTGCGCCAACCAGGCCGGTGAAGACAACCGCAACGTCGCCCGCATGGCGTCCCTGCTCGCGGGCCTGCCCGATTCGGTTCCCGGCGCAACCCTGAACCGTCTCTGTGCGTCAGGCCTCGATGCCGTCGGTGCCGGCGCCCGCGCCATCCGCGCCGGCGAAATCGATTTCGCCATTGCCGGCGGCGTTGAATCCATGACCCGCGCACCGTTCGTGCAGGGCAAGGCCACCGAAGCCTTCTCCCGCTCGGCGGAAATTTTCGACACCACCATCGGTTGGCGCTTCATCAACCCGCTGATGCGCGAGAAGTACGGCGTCGATGCCATGCCGGAGACCGGCGAGAACGTCGCGCAGGATTTCCAGATCTCCCGCGCCGACCAGGATGCCTTCGCCATCCGCTCGCAGCAGAACGCCGGCAAGGCGATCGCAGCGGGTTACTTTGCGGAAGAAATCATCCCGGTGATGGTGCCCGGCGGCAAGGCCGGTCCGACCGCCGTCGATAAGGACGAGCATCCGCGCCCCGAAACCACGCTGGAAGGCCTCGCCAAGCTGCGCCCGATCGTCCGCAAGGACGGCACGGTCACCGCCGGCAACGCCTCGGGCGTCAATGACGGCGCCTGCGCCATGATCCTCGCCTCGGGTGCCGCGGTTGAGAAGCACGGCCTCAAGGCCCGTGCGCGCATCCTCGGCCTCGCCTCGGGCGGCGTCGCGCCGCGCATCATGGGTATCGGCCCGGTGCCTGCGACCAAGAAGCTGATGGAACGCCTCGGCCTCAAGATCAGCGATTTCGACCTGATCGAACTCAACGAAGCCTTCGCCTCGCAGGGCATCGCGGTGCTGCGCCAGCTCGGCGTCAAGGAAGATGCTGATTTCGTGAACCCGCATGGCGGCGCGATCGCGCTCGGCCATCCGCTCGGCATGAGCGGCGCGCGCCTCGCGATGACCGCCGTGCACGGCATGGAAAAGCGCGGCGGCAAGCTGGCGCTCGCCACCATGTGCGTCGGCGTCGGCCAGGGCGTCGCCATGGCGATCGAGAAACTCAACTAACAAAGACGTTTTCAAGATTGCCGCCGCGGGATCCGCGGCGGCCAAAAAGGGAAAACCAGCATGACGCTAATCTATCCCGTCGAGAGCAATGCGGCCCACGCGCCGCGGCTGTCACCCGGCTACAAGAGCACCATCAAGCGTGCCCCGCAGAAGCAGCGCATCCTGATGCCGCACACGCTGTCGGAGACGACGGGACCGGTCTACGGCCACGAGACGGTACGCCCTGGCGATCATGACCTCACCACCATGCATGCCGGCGAGCCGCTCGGCGAACGCATCATCGTCCACGGCACGGTGATGGACGAGGACGGCCGCGGGGTGCCGAACACGCTGGTCGAGCTGTGGCAGGCCAATGCCTGCGGCCGCTATGTGCATGTCTGGGACCAGCATCCCGCGCCGCTCGATCCGAACTTCACCGGCGCTGGCCGCACCGTCACCGACGCCGCGGGCAACTACAAGTTCATCACCATCAAGCCCGGCGCCTATCCGTGGGGCAATCACCACAATGCCTGGCGCCCCGCCCATATCCATTTCTCGGTGTTCGGCCATTCCTTCATCTCGCGCCTCGTGACGCAGATGTATTTCCCGAACGATCCGCTGTTCCCATTCGACCCGATCTTCAATTCGGTCACCGACGAAAAGGCGCGACTGCGCATGGTGTCGGATTTCGACCTCGACACCACCGAGCCCGGCTGGGCGCTGGCCTATCGTTTCAACATCGTGCTGCGCGGCCGCAACGCTACCCCGACGGAGAATCACTGATGCCCGGAATTACCCCGTCGCAGACCGTCGGGCCGTTCTATGCCTATGGCCTGACGCCGAACGGCAAATATGCCTGGAACGACGCCTTCACCAACAACCTGCTGACGCCCGACGTCACCGGCGACAAGATTCACATCGAAGGCGTGATCTATGACGGCGACGGCAAGGTCGTGCCTGACGCCGTGCTGGAAATCTGGCAGGCCGACGCGCAGGGCCGTTTTGCAGATCCGCAGGACACGCGCGGGCTGCCGAATTCGAGCTTTCGGGGCTTCGGCCGCTCCGGCACCACCGACGCCGGCGAATATTCGTTCGACACCATCAAGCCAGGCAGCGTGCCCGGCGTCGACGGCAAGCCGCAGGCCCCGCATATCGTGATGGCCGTGTTCGGCCGCGGCATGACCATGCAGTCGATGACGCGCATCTATTTCGACGATGAAGCCGCGACGGCGGGCGATGCGGTGATGCAGCTTGTGCCGGCGGATCGTCGTGCAACGCTGATCGCGAAGAAGACTGCAGCAGGCGTTTATCGTTTCGACATTCACCTGCAGGGTGACAACGAGACGGTGTTCTTCGACGTGTGATGCTCATCTGATCGAAACGAAAAAGCGGCCTGCGGGCCGCTTTTTTTTATTCCATCACCGCCGGATGCTCGTCCGCACCCGGCTTGGCGGCCTGCGCGCGCAAGGTCGCCTTGGACGAGCCGATGATCAGTGCCATCGGGATCGCGCAGAGCGTCACCAGCATCACCATCTGATAATCGAGGCCGAATGCGATGATCGTTGCCTGCAGCGTGACGATGGCATCCATCATGGCGCGACCAGAGTCGGTGGCGAGGTTGATCGCGCTGGTCACGTTGGGCATCTGCAGCGCGTTGTTGAACGGCGTGATGTGCTCGACCAGCACCGCATGGGCCATGCGGGTGCCGGAAGTGAGCTGCGCGATCACGATGGAAATGCCGATCGAGCTCGCGACATTGCGCAGCAGCGTCAGCATCGAAGTGCCGTCGGTGCGCAGATGATTGGGCAGCGTCAGGAACGCCACCGTGGACAGTGGCACGAAGACGAGACCGAGGCCAAATCCCTGCGCGATGGAGACGATCACGATCTCCGGCACGCCGGTCTGATCGGTCCACATCGAGGTGAAGAACAGCGACACCGACATCAGCGCCATTCCCACCATGATCAGCGTGCGCGCCTCGATATATTTCATGATGCGCCCGACCAGCATCATCGCCACGAAAGTGCCGGAGCCGCGCGTCGCCAGCAATAGACCTGCCGTGAGGATCGGATAGCCGATCACATTCTGCAGATAGGGCGACGACAGAGCCATGGTCGAATACAGCACAAGCCCCATGACGGCCATGAACACGCAGCCGCCGACGAAATTCTTGTCCTTGAAGATCGCGAACTGGATGAACGGCTTCGAGGTCGTGAAGGAATGCGCGAAGAAATAATAGAAGCCGATGACCGAGACGATCGCCTCGATGACGATTTCGTTGGATTCGAGCCAGCCGAGCTGCTCGCCGCGGTCGAGCGCGAGCTGCATCGCACCGATGCCGATGGCCAGCGCCCCGAAACCGAACCAGTCGAATTTCAGTTCGGCATTGGTCTTGGTCTCGTCCATGAAGGCCAGCAGGCCGAACACCGTGACGATGCCGAATGGCAGATTGACGAAGAACACCCAGTGCCAGGAATAGGTCTCCGTCAGCCAGGCGCCCAATGAAGGCCCCATGATCGGCCCGAGCATCACGCCCATGCCCCAGATCGACATCGCCTTGGCGCGCTCATGCAGCGCGTAGCTGTCGAGCATCACCGCCTGCGACAGCGGCACGAGTGCCGCGCCGAACACGCCCTGCAAGAGGCGAAAGCCGACCATCTGGTTGATGTCCTGCGCGAGGCCACACAACACCGAGGCGACAGTGAAACCCGCCGAACAGATAATGAAGATCTTCTTGCGGCCGAACCGGTTGGCAATCCAGCCGACCGGCGCAGTCATGATGGCCGCAGCCACGATATAGGAGGTCAGCACCCAGTTGACCTGATCCTGCGACGCCGACAGCGTGCCCTGCATATAGGGTAGAGCCACATTGGCGATGGTGGTGTCGAGCGCCTGCATGATGGTCGCGGTCATGGCGCAGATCGTCACCATGTTCCGGCGAAAGCCGGGGACCGCGCTGGGAGATGGCGCCGACATGCTCATGGGATCAGTCCTGAGCAGCCTTGGCCGATGACAGCCCGAGCAGGCCGGCCAGCGAGCGATGATGCTTGGTATCGATTGTCGTGTAAGTGCTCATACCGGCTTTGAGCCGCTTCACGAACGGATCGTTGTAATCGAGATAGATCCGCACCGGGACACGTTGCACGACCTTGACGAAATTGCCGGTGGCGTTTTGCGGCGGCAGGATCGCGAATTGTGCACCGGTGCCGGGGCTCAGCGAACCGACAGTGCCCTTGAAGGCATGGTTCGGGAACGCATCGACATCGATTTCCACGGTCTGGCCGACGGCGATGTAAGTGAAATCGGATTCCTTCAGATTGGCATCGACCCACGGCCGGTTATCGTCGATCACCGTGAGGATCGGCGTGCCGGCCATCGCGAAGCGGCCGAGCTGGATGTTATCGACCTGCGTCGCGACACCGGAGATCGGCGCCTTCAGCACGGTGTGGTCGAGGTTGCGCTGCGCCTGATCGAGCGCCGACTGCGCCTGCGCGTAAGGCGGGAACTGGGCCAGCGGCAGGTCGGGATTGCCGAGCAACTGGTTCATCGAGGTCGCGAGCTGCTGCCTCAGGAGTTCCAGCTGTGCTTTCGCGGTCACCGCCGCTGTCGCCGCGTTGTCCAGATCGAGCTGCGAGCCGAAGTTGCTCTTGACCAGCGTCGACTTGCGTTCGACGTCGCGCTGCTTGAAGTCGACGCCCTGCTGCGCCAGATCCTGCATCTGGCCGTAGATCTTTACGTTGCTGACGAGATTATCGTAGGTGGTCTTGGCTTGGGCCAGCTTGGCCTTGGCGTCGTCGAGCGCCAGGCGGAACGGCACCGGATCGATCTCGAACAGCACGTCGCCTTCCTTGACGTGTTGGCCTTCGCGCACCACGACCTTGTCGACCTTGCCGGAGATGTCCGGCGTGATCAGCACCTTCTGCGCCCCGACATAGGCATCGTCAGTGCCGACATAGCGACCGCCCGACAGATAGAAGGCGACGCCGCCAACAAGAGCGATGGTCGGCACCACCACCAGCAGCAGCGGCCGCCGATAGCGCTTCAGAAAACCTTTCACACCCTGACGCTGCGTCGTCGCAGCGCCGCCGGATGGGCCGTCGGGCGCATCCTTGTCGGGAAATTTCAGCACGGGCTCAGCCATAGACGTGTTCCTTGGTCTTGACGGCTGCAGGCGAGAGCGCAGCGCGGATGTTGGATTTGATGGTTTCGAGATAATCGACGAGTTGATGGGTTTCCTGCTCGCTCATGCGATCGAGCGCGACCTGCATCAGTTCGTTCCTGAGAACGGCGAGCTTGCCCATCAGCGGTCGCGCAGCCTCGGTGAGATAGAGCCGCTTGATCCGCCGGTCCGCGTCGTCGCTGCGCCGCTCGAGCAGGCCGCTGTCGCAGAGCTTGTCGATCAGCCGCGTCAGGCTGATCGGCGCCATCTCCATGGCGTCGGCGAGGTCGGCCTGTTTCTGCCCTTCATTGCGCTCGACCTTTGCCAGCACCGCCCATTGGGCGCGGGTCATGCCGAGATGCCGCGCTTCCTTGTCGGCCAGTTGCCGCAACATGCGCTGCGTTTCGAACAGGGCCGACAGGAAATCGATTCCGGTACCCACGGATGGGGACATTGAGGCACTCCATTAGCGTAGCTTATTGTAAGCAAGCTTATGAATAACACATCGGAGATAAAGACGGCGCTGCCCTGCGATGGCGACATGGCTGGATCTTCCAGGCATCCGCAGCGCGCAGCACAGCAAAAAGCCCGGCGCGAGGCCGGGCTTGGAAAATGTAAGGTACTGAATAGGATCAGTATTTGGCGAGGACGGCGGGGCTGAACGCGTAATTGATGCCGGCGCGGAAGACATGGTCGTGGAAGCCGACCGAGGTCTGGCTGGCTGTGCCCCCGAAATAGGTCGCCGAGCCCAGATCGAGATACAGATATTCGAGCTTGGCCGACCAGTTGGTGCCGAACTTCTTTTCCAGGCCGGCGCCCAGGGTCCAGCCGACGCGGGTCTGCGATTCCGACAGCAGCGTTCCGGGAATGGTTACGGCGGCGCCGGCGGGTGTCGTGCCTTGCGATCCCGGCCCGAACAACTGACCGGTCACGGTCGTCTGCGTCGAATACTTGACCTCGCCGACAGCGAGACCGCCGGTGCCGTAAAGCAGCAGGTCCGGCGTTGCCAGCAGACCTACCCGCCCGCGGAAGGTCGCAAACCACGGGAAGCTCCACGAGCTGGTAGCCGATGTCTGCGTCAGCAGATTGAAGTCGCCGCCCAGCACCGTCGTCCGCAGCGAACTTACCGGCGACGTGGCGCTGCCGCGTTCACCGGTCCCCTGGATATCGGCTTCGAGACCGACGACCCATGTGCGGTCGAGCTGCCAGTTGTAGCCGATCTGGCCGCCACCGAGGCCACCATTGACGTCCTGCTTGACCGGCGACGCAAAGGCTGTGCCCGGCAGGAAGGTGGCGTCGCCCTTGCCCCAGCTGTAGCCGCCATTGAGGCCGACATAGAAGCCGGTCCAGTTGATGCCGGGATCCACCAGAACCGGCGCCTTGGCATATATGCGGGGCGACAGATCGGCGGCGCCCGCTGTGGACGAAAGCGCCATGACGGCGAGGCCTGCAGCGGCCAATACGGTGCGTCTCACCATCAGTCTCCCCAAAAACAGATCAACGAAGGCAGGCCGAAGGCTCTGCTTCGATGATGTGTAGTTGAATGAGACATCAGCGACTTGGAACGGACGCGACGCGACAGGACTGGGCGCGACTGGCACCGCAATTCATTCTACTTGTTGCGTTCAGGCAACATGGCATATCGCGAACTATCAAAAGAGAAACCGCCCAAAGACGCAGTAACCACGATGAATATGAACACGATCCGCATTGGCGCGACCAAGATATAGTTCAATGCTTGCAGGACGGATCCTCGTGACTTCAAGGCCCGGTCCCGAAGCGCCCGATTCGTTAATCGAGGCCGTTTCCGAAAATCTGCCGACGGCGCAGCTCCAATTCGGGCGCCTGACGTTCAACGTCGAATCTTCTCTTCCGACGGACACTCCGGTTTCGACCGAAATTGCGCTGTGCAGATTGCCGGATGCTATCGTTTTTATCGGCAGGGGATTTCCGGCGAGCACTGGCATGCTGGATGCTGCGACTGCGTTATCGCCGGACAATGTCGTCTTTGCAGTCGTTCTGAAAGGTAGTGCGCGCGCATCGCAGCATGGCCGCGAGGAGATCATCGAGCAGGACCATGCGATCTTGATGACAACCAGGGACCCCGGTCGGCATACGTCATCTCGTGAGACGCAGCATCTGATCGTTCAGATCGAGCGGGCTGCGCTGTCGATCAAGGTACCGCATCTCAACACCTGGCTCATGCGACCTCTCCGCCTGGAGATTCAGACCTTGCGGCTACTAATGGCGCATTGTCAGGCAGCGATCGACCTCGACGGATCCGCGCCCACTGATCTTCAGCACCATGTCGCGGCCGATCTGTGTAGCCTGATCGCACTTCTGACAATCGGCAGGGAAAACCACCCCGAGACATCGCGACCTTCGAGCACCCGCATGCTGCGCTTGCAGGCGATCCAGGCAGCGATCGAAGCAGGACTCGGAAGTCACGACCTCTCAGCCGAGACGCTGGCGGCGACTGAGAGGATATCGCCGGACTATGTCCGCAAGCTGTTTCGCGAACACGGCCTGAGCCTGTCGGAATATCTGCTCGAGAGGCGTTTGGCGCTTGCTCATGCACGGCTACTCGACCCGCTTCGGGCCAATGAGCGAATCGGGAAGATCGCCGACGAGGCCGGCTTCAGCGATTTGTCGTATTTCAACCGGACGTTCCGGCGCCGATATGCCACCTCACCATCGGATCTGCGCCGCGAGCGCAAAAATGCGACCTGATCTGGCACGGTCTGCCCGTTCAACCTTTGCAATCGCCCGGCTGTCCCCCATCTGGAGTGAAGGTTCGTTATTTGGCTGCGCTGGATTTGGTGCAAGACTGGAGTTCAACGCCAAAAAGACGGGCACAATCACACCTAACGGGTTAAGCTCCCTCCAAATGGCAGTTCCGAAACCAACTTTCCCGGCTCCTGGCCACGATCACGACCGCTGTACTGCGGATGCGATGCATCATGCCGAGAATGTCTGCGCGGCCCGGTCGCAAAAGCTGACCCCGATCCGCCGGCAGGTGCTTGAAGCGCTGCTCGCCAGCCACCGGCCGCTTGGGGCCTATGAGATCATCGACGAGCTCGCCAGAACCATTTCGCGTCCGGCACCCATCACCGTGTATCGCGCGCTCGATTTTCTGATGGAGAACAGCCTCGTTCACCGAATCGAGAGCCGCAACGCCTTCCTCGCCTGCGCGCACGACCACGGCACAGCCTCGATGGTCGCATTCCTGATCTGCGACCAATGCGGGTCAGTCGGCGAAGTGCCCGCGACGAAGATCGCGCAGAGCCTGAACGATGCCGCACGTACGACTGGCTTCGTCCCGAAACTGTCTGTTGTCGAAATCACCGGAACCTGCGCTCACTGTCAGGCCTGAAGATCCCATAACAACACGGCGACAAGCCGGCCCGAGGCTTCATGTCTGCAGAAACCATCATCAGCCCATCCGGCGGACGCGCACTCACCGCCGGGGCCATCGCCCTTGTGCTGATGCTGTGCCTGACCTGGGGCTTCAACCAGATCGCCATCAAACTGGTGCTGCACGATATCCCACCCTACACGCAGGCGATGCTGCGCTCGGCCGGTGCTCTGCTCGTCATCCTGACCATCGCGCGGGTGCGCGGCGTCAAGCTGTTCGAGCGCGACGGGACGCTGAAAGCGGGCCTGTTTGCCGGCGTGCTGTTCGGCGTCGAATTCGTGCTGATCTTTCACGGGCTGCAATTCACCACCGCGAGCCGCGCCGCGGTTTTCCTCTATACGATGCCGTTCTTCGTGGCCTTCGGCTCCTATCAGTTCCTCGGCGAACGCCTGCGCCCGGTGCAATGGGCCGGGCTGGCCGTAAGCTTCGCCGGCGTCGCCGTGGCCATCGGCGTGCCGCAACCCGATGTCACAACCGACGTGCTGATCGGGGATCTGATGATCGTCGCCGGTGCCGGCCTATGGGCAGCGACCACGCTGGTGGTCAAGATGACCCCCCTCCTTTACGTCCCGCCTGAGAAGGCATTGGGTTACCAGGTCGGGCTTTCGGTCCCGATTCTGGGCCTGGCTGCACTGCTGGCGGGCGAAACCGTGACCCGGGTTCCCGGCCCGCTGGCGCTGTCCCTGCTCTCTTTTCAGGCCTTTTGGGTGGTGGGATTCACGTTTTTGCTGTGGTTCGGGCTAATCAAGACCTATTCGGCCAGCAAATTGTCGGCTTTTACCTTCATCACCCCTTTGTTTGGCGTCGCGGCGGGCTATCTCATCATGGGCGACCATCTGACTCCCGCCTTTGGCGTCGCCGCGCTATTGGTCATCGCGGGACTATTTCTCGTTAACCGACCGGCCAAGGCCTAGGCCACTGATCCATTGCTGGATGTCATCTAAATCTGATATTCGAGACCCCATGAACAAGATTGAAATTCCGTCTGATATCGCCGGTCCGGCGCCCCGGCACCTCACCACTCAGGTCATGGTCGGTAATGTCGCCGTTGGCGGCGGCGCGCCGATCGTCGTGCAGTCGATGACCAACACCGACACCGCCGACATCCAGGGCACCATCGAGCAGGTCGCAGCGCTGTCGCGCGCGGGCTCGGAAATGGTCCGCATCACTGTCGACCGCGACGAAGCCGCAGCCGCCGTTCCGCACATCCGCGAAGCGCTCGACAAGCAGGGCATCACCACGCCGCTGATCGGCGACTTCCACTATATCGGCCACAAGCTGCTTGCTGAATTCCCGGCCTGCGCCGCGGCGCTCGACAAATACCGCATCAATCCCGGCAATGTCGGCTTCAAGAACAAGCGAGACTCGCAGTTCGCCGACATCATCGAGATCGCCAACAAGAACAACAAGGCCGTCCGCATCGGCGCGAACTGGGGGTCGCTCGATCAGGAACTGCTGACCAAGCTGATGGACGAGAACGCGCTGTCTGCCAATCCGAAGGATGTTCGCGCGGTGACGCGCGAAGCCATGGTGCAGTCGGCGTTGCTGTCGGCCGCCCGCGCGCAAGAACTCGGCATGCCGAAGAACAAGATGATCCTCTCCGCCAAGGTCTCGGCGGTGCAGGACCTCATCGCTGTGTACCAGACGCTGGCCTCGCGCTCCGACTATGCGATCCATCTCGGTCTGACCGAAGCCGGCATGGGCTCGAAGGGCATCGTCGCGTCCTCGGCCGCGCTCGGCATCCTGCTGCAGCAGGGCATCGGCGACACCATCCGCATTTCGCTCACCCCGGAGCCCGGCGGCGACCGCACGCTGGAAGTTCAGGTCGCGCAAGAACTGCTGCAGACCATGGGCTTCCGCACCTTCGTGCCGCTGGTCGCAGCGTGCCCCGGTTGCGGCCGCACCACCTCGACCACGTTCCAGGAACTGGCGCGCTCGATCCAGGACTTCATCCGCGACTCGATGCCAGGCTGGAAGACGCAGTATCCTGGTGTCGAGAACCTCAACGTTGCGGTCATGGGTTGCATCGTCAACGGCCCCGGCGAATCCAAGCACGCCAATATCGGCATCTCGCTGCCCGGCACCGGCGAAAGCCCGGCCGCGCCGGTGTTCGTCGACGGCGAGAAATTCCGTACCCTGCGCGGCCCGAGCATTGCGGCTGACTTCAAGGCGCTGGTGATCGACTATATCGACCAGCGCTACGGCGCCAACGCCAAGGCGCCGGAAGTCGTGAGCGCGGCGGAGTAAGCTGCGTACGTCATCCGTTTAGAAATCAGCCGGCGAGCGGATCATCCGCCGCCGGCTTTTTCGTGCCGTGTGACGGGGCTTCAGGATCGATATTTTGGGACGACATCATTTCAAGTGTCACGCCGATATTTTCAATCTATAGTTTATATACTCGACAATGCATCTCAGGGGCGAATAGTGATCGAGGGCGTCCGTCTTTCTGCAGCGCTGTTCGCGGCGGTCATCGCCGCGTCGTTCGCCGTAGTGTCATCGGCTCCTTGCAACGCGCAACCCTTTGGCCTGCCGGGCCGAGTGACGCGAGATAGTTCCGGCCCGCCTCCACAAGCGCCTACTGTGATAGCTCCGGTTCCCACAACGCAAAGCCGAAGCAATGTCGATACCTGGGGGCGTCGATTCGCCTCCCAGGTCCGTCGGTGCTGGCGGCAGCCCTTCAACTACGATCGGGAACCGGTACGGGCGATTTTCGAGATCAAACTCACAAGGGCCGGGCAGCTCGACGGAGCGCCGAAGTTATTGCGCCCGGCGCGGACGGACTACGAAAAGAGATATCACGCTAGCGGACTCGCGGCGATCATCGCCTGTCAGCCTTACGATCTCCCGCAAGACCACTACAACGAATGGCGACATTTCGAGCCGATCTTTCAAGACAGGTTTCAGTAGACACAGTCGCGCTACAACGGGATTCGCCGAAACTCGCGATTACTCAGCCCCGCTTCTTCCAGATCCAGGTCACGCTCGATCCGCCGCCTGCTTTCGTCGGTAATCTTGCCGTCGCGCAGCTGCGCGTGGATGAATTTGCGCTCGGACTTGATCAGTTCGCGCACCAGATCGATCCCCACCGCCGAGACGTCGACGTCGGGATCGAGTTCGCCCGGCAACTGGTTCGAGCGGCTTTCATGGCGTGCACGGAGCAGCTTCACGACCTCGTCGGATAGTTCGCGGTCGTCGGTCATGGCGTCGAGCTGTGCCAGTGCCGTAGCCAGCGCCTCGCGGCGCGTGGCGAGTTCAGCTTCATGTTCGGCGATATATTCCTCGCGGCCGATCCTGGTGACGCCGAGCCATTTCACCACGATGGGCAGGCACAGGCCAAAGCCGACCAGCGTAATGAGAATGATGTTGAAGGAGACGAACAGGATCAGGTCCCGCGCCGGGAAGGCCTCGTTCGAGACCATCGTGAATGGCAGCGCCAGCGCAGCGGCCAGCGACACCGCACCACGCACACCCGTAAAGGCGACCACGAAGGTCCATTGCCAGTTCGGCGCCGGATCGCACTTGCGTAGATCCGCGCTCAGCCAGCGCGGCACGTAGATCGCAGCATAGACCCAGACGAAACGCGCGACGATGATGACGGCGGAGACCAGCACCGTGGCCCACACGATCTCCGCGAAGGGAAAGGCCTTCGATTTCTCGATCAGCGCCCGCATCTGGAAGCCGGTCAGCAGGAACAGCAGGCCCTCGACCAGATAGATCACCAAATCCCAGAAGAAGATGCCCTGCAGACGCGTCGCCGCCGAGATCAGCAGCGGGCCGTTCCAGGAGATGTAAAGACCGCAGGCCACAGTAGCGATGATGCCGGAGCCGCCGAAATGTTCGGGGATCAGATAGGCGACATAGGGCGTCAGCAGCGATAGCGTGATTTCGACCTGCGGATCGCGCGCGCGATGACGCATGCGCAGGCTGATCCAGCCGATGGCAAGGCCGAAGACCAATTCGCAGGCGAGGATGGCGACGAAGGTGCCGGCCGCCTTCGGCAGCGAGAATGCCCCGGTGGTGATCGCCACCACCGCAAAGCGATACAGGATCAGCGTCGTGGCATCATTGGCGAGGCCCTCGCCTTCCAGCACGACCAGCATCCGGCGCGGCAGGCCGATTTTTCGCGCAATCGCCAGCGGCGCCACCACATCCGGCGGCGCGACGATGGCACCGAGCAGGAAGCCGACGGACCATGGCAGGCCGATGAGCATGTGCGTGGCGGTGGCAACAAGACACGCCGTGAAGATCACGCAGCCCACCGCCAGCAGCGTGATGATGCGCAGATTGGCGCGAAACTCGCGCCAGCTCATGGCAACGGAGGCCGAATAGATCAGCGGCGGCAGCACGCCGAGCAACACCACATCCGGCGGCAGTTCGATCGATGGCATGCCCGGCACGAAGGCCAGCGCAATGCCGGCCAGCAGCAGCAGGATCGCCGGGGCGATGCTGATGCGCTTCGCCAGCCACGCCGTGCCTGCGAGGGCCGCGATCAGGGCCAGGAAAATTTGAAACTTGGCTTCCACGCGCTTTCCTTCCTTCCCTCTCCCCCCGCGCGAAGCGGAGCTTCGCCAGGTGGGCGAGGGTGGATCGACCGCTCTAGCGAAGCTTTGCTTCGCACGGGCGGTAGAGACGGGTGAGGGGTAGCCACAAGCACCGCGCTTCGAGACTACCCCTCACCCGTCGCGGACTTCGTCCGTGCCACCTTCTCCCACGGGGGGAGAAGGGAAAGAAAGTCCAAAAGTTAAATCGCGCTTGCCGCGATATTGACCATCAGCGCCACCAGCGCGGTGTTGAAGATGAAGGAGACGATGCCATGGGCCGTAGCCGTGCGGCGGATGGTCTTCACGGTGATGCCGACGTCTGACACCTGCGCGGTCATGCCAATGACGAAGGAGAAATACACGAAGTCCCAATAATCCGGCTGTTCCTTCGTGTCGTCATCGCCAGACGGAAATGCCAGCCCGCCGGGTTTGGCTCCGCGATAGAATTGATGGGCATAGTGCAGCGAGAAGGTCGTGTGCACAGCGGCCCAGGACGAGGCGATGGTGACGATCGCCAGCATCAATTCCCAGGCCGTGCGATGGCCTTCGCCGAGTTCGAACACGATGGCCGCGATGCTGGCAAAGGCACCCAAGGCTGCCACCAGCAGGATGATGAAGCTGCCATCGTCCTGCAAGGCGGCGTTGCGGCGAATGTGCTTCTGGCTGCCACTACGCAGCATCATGCCGTAGACCAGCACGAGATAGAACGCGATGAACACGTCCCAGCCGATGAGCAGGCGCGTCACCAGCCGCAGCGAGGATGGCAACAAGAAGAACGCAACGACGCCGATCAGAAGCGCCAGAAACGTGCGCGGGCGGCCGTAAACGACACGGATCGGCGCCGGCATCTTGCGAAAACGGACAAGGAGCTCGTCGAGATCCTTGCCCGCCTCCGACATGATCAGGTCTTCCTTAGTTCTTGCGCTCGGCCACGAAGCGCGCGGCGGCACGCAGCACGTCACCCTTGCTGCCGAAGATCGACAGCGAAGCATCGGCCGTTGCGATGAGATCGGCGACGCGCTTCTTGGCACCATCGACGCCGAGCTGGGTGACGAATGTGGTCTTGTTGAGCGCGGCATCGGCACCTGCGGGCTTGCCGAGCGTCGCCGCATCAGCTTCGACGTCGAGCAGGTCGTCGGCGATCTGGAAGGCTTCGCCGAGCGCGCGGCCGTAATCGTCGAGCGCCTTGTATTCCTTTGGCGTGGCCTGGCCGAGCAGCGCGCCGGCGATGACGCCGTAACGCAGCAGCGCGCCGGTCTTCATCTGCTGGACGCGGGCAACATCCACCGGCCCCTTGTCGCCGAAGCGGCCTTCGCCGGCGAGATCGAGCATCTGGCCACCGACCATGCCGCCCAAGCCGGCACAGCGCGCGAGCGCGCGGGTCAGCAGCAAACGCACCGTCGCATCGGAATGGATTTCATCGCGGGTGACGATGTCGAAGGCCAACGTCAGCAGCGCATCGCCGGCGAGGATTGCGGTGGCGTCGTCGGTCGCCTTGTGCAGGGTCGGACGGCCGCGGCGCAGGTCGCTGTTGTCCATGGCCGGCAGGTCATCATGGATCAGCGAATAACAGTGAATGCATTCGAGGGCGGCGCCGACCAGCAGCGCCTGCTCGCGATGCACGCCGAATACCGCAGCGCTCTCCACCACCAGGAACGGGCGCAGGCGCTTGCCGCCACCGAGCGAGGAGTAACGCATCGCATCCATCAGCCGCTTCGGCCGGGCGATCTCGTCGGGCAGCACGCCATCGCCGAGCACACGGGTCAGCACGGCTTCGGTATCGTCCGCGGTCTGGTCCAGGCGCGAGGCGAAATCTTTGGTGGAAGCACCGGTCGACATTAAGAATAGCTCCAGAACAATTTGGCCGGACAATCCTCTATGGCAAAGGCCACGTCAATTGCGCCTGCGACGTCCCGCCGCGATTGGTCGCGGCAAGCTTAACCGGCTTGAAAAGAGCGGGGAAACCTCGCTTTATCAGCGGCATAGCTCCGACCGGGAACGCTCCTCTTGCGCCTCATCCGCCGCCTCATCCTGATCGGAATCCTGCTTCTCGCGCTGCCCTATCTGCTGACGCCGCTTTATGCCGTGGGCCAGCCGATTTCGGCGCTGATGGCGTGGCGCTGGATCACCGGTTCCCCCGTGGAGCGAAGCTGGGTCGATCTCAAGGCCATGTCGCCGGCCCTGCCGCGCAGCGTGGTGGCGTCCGAAGACGCCAAATTCTGCAGCCACCGCGGCATCGACTGGAACTCCCTGCAAAACGCCATCGAGGACGCCCAGGACGGTGAAGTCTCCGGCGGCGGGTCCACCATCACCCAGCAGGTTGCGAAAAACCTTTTCCTGTGGAACGGCCGCAGCGTGATCCGCAAGGGCCTCGAAATTCCACTGGCGATGTGGGTCGATTTGGTCCTGTCCAAGCAGCGGATCCTGGAAATCTACCTGAATATCGCCGAAATGGGCCCATCCGGGCAGTTTGGCGCCCAGGCCGGGGCCGAATATGCCTTCAAACGGCCGGCCTCGAGCCTGTCGGCCCGGGAAGCCGCGCTTTTGGCAGCCATTTTGCCAAATCCGGTCACCCGGAGCGCCCGGACGCCGGGCCCCGGGGTGCGGCGGCTGGCGGGAACCTATATGGCAAGGGCGCAGGCGGCGGAGCTGCAGAGGTGCTGGAACTAGGCTGTCATTCCCGGTCCCTGCCAGTCGGCTCCGCCGCCGGTCTTGTCCCGGAATGACGGGCTTCGGGGCAAAATTCCCGCGGCTGCGCCCTAGCCATCGCGTCGTCATTCCGTTATAAGCCCGGCCTTATCAGCGATTTTGCCCGCGCGTTCTGTGCTGGCCGCCTGTCACCGGGCGCCGATCGAAACCATCTGCCAAGAACCTGCAAGGACTTTTCCTATGGCCGTTCCGAGAAGAAAAACATCGCCGTCGCGGCGTGGCATGCGTCGTTCGGCTGACGCGCTCAAGACCCCGACCTATGTCGAGGACAAGGACTCCGGCGAACTGCGCCGCCCGCACCACCTCGACCTGAAGACCGGCATGTACAAGGGTCGCCAGGTTCTGAAGGTGAAGAAAGAATCCTGACCACTGGATGGAGGGCTGCGTCACGTCAGGTGGCGCCGCCCTCGCTCGTCCATGTAAGGTCCGGGTCAAGCGGGTCGAAGCGCCAGCGGGCAAGTCGAGAAAGCTGTTCAGACAATAATTCTGAACTGGTCTTCCGCCCGAATTCGCTCCAACTCTGGAGCTAATGCGTTGTCCCGGTGATGCCTTCGCGTCACCTCGGTGATGTCGTCACCTTGGTGATGTCCTGCATCACCTACATGCGTTCTGGTTCTCTCGCTCGCAAAGAAGGCCTTCGATGGCGTCGATCGGTTTCCCGCTGCTGCTGATTCCGGTGGCGATCTGCAACATCATCGCCTTCCTGATGCCCGACCTCGCGCTGTCGGGTCCGATCCCCCTCTTTCCGATCACGCTGATGTCCAAGGACATCTGGATGGTGACGCTCAACGACCTGCTCGTTGCGCTCAGCATCCTGTTGCTGTGGCTGGAAGTGATGCGCGCCGCACGCCCGGCGCCGAAATATTTCACCGACCATTTCCTCTCGCTGCTCGTGTTCGGCGCTGCCGCCGCCGAGTTCGTGATGCTGCCGAAATTCGGCAATGCGACCTTCTTCCTGATCACACTGACGGCGATGGTGGATTTCCTCGCCGGCATCTCGCTGCGCGCCCGCCGTCCGCGTCGCGTCGCCGCTCCGGTCTATGCACCCGAGCCGGTACCGCGTTATGAGCCAGCGCCAGTCGCTCCGACGCCTCCGCCCGCGCCCGCTCAGGCCGCAGCGCCCGTCGCCGCACCCGTGCTGACCGATCGTCCGGAGCCAAAGGTCGAGAAGGTCGAACGGATCGAACCGAAACTGGAATCGACCCCGATCCCGCCGGAAGTCGTGGCGCATACATCGCCGGATTTGCAGCCCGGTGGCATCGCCTCGCCTGACGACAAGCCGAAGAGCTAGGTTTCAGATCACCCGCTGCGTGCGGTTGATCACCGATCCCGCAACATTCGTCATCGCCACCGCCCGATAGGCCGCCTCGACATCGGCGACAGCTGCACGACGCAGCTCGCGGGTCTGCGGTGCCTGATCGGCAGTCGCAATCAGATGTGCAATGAAGGATGCGTCGGGCCGCGCCACGCGCGACGACACTGGCGCACTATGTTGGACCGGCTCGGTCCGCGTCAGCGCGACGGCCTCCACGATGGCCGGATCTTTCTCGACCACGAAATCGCCGGCGCGCCGCATCGGATGCGGCGTCGTGACGTAGGCTCGGGTCGCGGAAATTGACATCGTTAACAGCACTCACGTCTCAATTCGGGACGAGGGTTGCCCCTCCACCCTCTGCGTCGCAAGGGTCGTGCCGCGGCTCTCCACAACTGAGATCAGGGCCTGATCAGGTCTGCGAAGGCCTGCCGGGCTACACTTTCTTAAGTCTTTAGGAACTTTGACTAACGATTGTGACGATCTGAGCCGTATTGTCGGGGGCGAATCACCCGATGGCGTCCCAAAACGAGGCGACTTTGACATCCGCTGTTTCCCAGAGCGCCGCAGGCGCCTCCGAGCCGCAGGCAGCAGAGATTCTGGCCGCACTTGGTCAGGCCGCCTTCATCTGGGACATCGCCAGCGACCGGATCGCCTGGACCGGCCAGGCCGCCGCCATCTTCACCGACATTCCCCCTGCGACCATCGCCAGCGGCGCCGGGCTCGCGACACTGATCGAGCCGCAGCGCGGCATTCGCACCGAGGCACTGGCCCGGGCGCTGGCATCCGGCGGCGGCACTTACCGGATCGAATACGGACTGCGCGCCTCGACCACCGCCGCCGTGCTGTGGATCGAAGAGAGCGGCAGTTGCCACGCCGATGCCGCGGGCAAGGCGGAGCGTGTCGAAGGCGTCGTCCGCATCAACAGCGAACGCCATGCCCGCGACGAACAACTGCTGAAACTGGCCCAGCACGATCCCGTCACCGGCGAACTCAATCGCGCGCATCTTCTGGCATCTCTCGCCGAAGCCATCGAGGAGGCAACGCGCTTTCGCTCATCCTTTGCCTTTATGCTGATCGGCATCGACCATCTGGCGCGCATCAACGACGCCTTCGGCTTCGATATCGCCGACGAGGTCATCGCCGAGATTGCCAAGCGGATTCGCACGCGGCTGCGCGGCGGCGACGTGATGGGCCGCTTCTCCGGCAACAAGTTCGGCCTGATCCTGAAGAACTGCACCGTCGACGATGCCACGATTGCCGCCGAGCGCTTCCTGGCGGGCATTCGCGATGAGGTGATCCCGACCCAGTCGGGCCCGGTCTCGGCGACCGCCACCATCGGCGCAGTCAACGTTCCGCGTTATGCGCAGAACGTCAACGAAGCCGTCAACCGCGCGCAGGAAACCCTGGACGGCGCCAAGCGCCGCCGCCATGGCAGCTTTGCCCTGTGGCGGCCGAATGTGGAGCGCGATGCGCAGCGCCGCGTCAATATCCGCGTCACCGACGAGATCGTCACCGCGCTGAACGAGCGCCGTATCGTCACGGCCTTTGAGCCCGTGATGCATGCCGACAGCCGCACCCCTGCTTTCTATGAAGCGCTGGTGCGCATGAAGCAGGATGACGGGCAATTGCTGTTGGCGCCGGATATCGTGCCGGTGGCCGAGAAACTGGGGCTGATCCGGCTGGTGGATCACCGTGTGCTCGAACTCGTCGTCGCCGAGCTCGCCGCCGCACCGGACGTGCAACTCTCGCTGAACATCTCGCCCGACACCACGATGGATCCGGACTGGTGGACCTCCATCGAATCGATGATGGCGGCGCACCCCGGCGTCGCGCAGCGGCTGATCGTCGAGATCACCGAGACCGTAGCCATCCGGGATCTCGACGACGTCCGCGGCTTCGTCACGCGGCTGAAGAATTTCGGCAGCCGGATCGCCATCGACGATTTCGGCGCCGGCTACACGTCTTTCCGCAACCTGCGCAAACTCGGCGTGGACATCGTCAAGATCGACGGCGCCTTCGTGCAGAACATCGCGCATTCCGCCGACGACCGCGCCTTCGTGCAGACCCTGATCGATCTGTGCCACCGGCTCGGCATCAAGACCGTCGCCGAATGGGTACAGGACGAGGAGTCCGGCCTGATGCTGCGCGACTGGGGCTGCGACTACATCCAGGGCCGCCTCACCGGCCTCGCGTCCCCCGCGCGTCCGTGGCTCGACAAGACGCCGGTGGCGAAGCCGGCGATGGGGTGACCTTTCTTACCTCGCCCCGCTTGCGGGGAGAGGTCGACTTTCACATGCGTAGCATGTGGAAGGCGGGTGAGGGGAAGCCTGAGAGCAAAACTCTGACTCCCCCTCACCCGTCGCGACGAGCTACGCTCGTCACGCCACCCTCTCCCCGCAAGCGGGAAGAGGGAATGAACACGGGGGGCTCTCATGAACTTCATCGGCAATCTTCTCACCGCACTGGTCGCTGTGCTGCACGTCTATTTTCTCGTGCTGGAAATGTTTCTCTGGCAGAAGCCGCAGGGGCTGAAGACGTTCAAGAACACGCCGGAGAAGGCCGAGATCACCGCTGTGCTCGCCGCCAATCAGGGCCTCTATAACGGCTTCCTCGCCGCCGGGCTGATCTGGGGCCTGCTTCATCCAGCACCCGCCTTCGCCTTCCAGATCAAGGCGTTCTTCTTGCTGTGCGTGATCGTCGCCGGTGTTTACGGCGCAGCGACGGTGAGCAAGCGCATTCTGTATGTGCAGGCCGCGCCGGCGGCATTGGCGCTGATCGTGTTGTGGCTGGCGACGTGATTCACCCATTCATTTGTCGTCCCGGCGAAAACCGGGATGACAATGAGAATTACGCCTCACGATTGTTTTGCTGACTAAGCCAACCAAATTCGGCAGCATCTTTTCATAAAAACGTCGCCATCGCTGCTGCGTCATCGTGCTGACATCTCATATGCGCGTTGCGCTGCGCATGCTGGATCCATTGTGACATGCACATGTCAGAGTCGGCGCGACTCTCGTAACCATCTTGCGCGCGTTTTGTAAAAGCGATGCAGAGCTGAGATATCTAGACAGTCGTTAGGTGCACCGCGCAGCGCGGTCACGGCATCAACGAGGATCAGCTCTCTTGTTCAAGCTCTCTTTGCGCGCTCCCGCGATCCGACGCTATTTTCCGCGCATCAGATTTGGCCTGCGTATCCAGATCGCATTGATCGGCATCATGGCTGTCGTGCTCACCGGCACGATCTGTCTCATCGGTCTCGCCTATGAAGCGGACGCGCAGCGCCAATCGGATGAAACCGTCAAGCTGCGCCAGCATGTGGTGGGCCTGGCTGCGAACTATCTGGAAGCCGGACAGGTCGCCAATGAATTTCTGCGCAAGCATGACGAGAAGCTGATCGCTGCCCATGGCGAGATCATCACAACAGCGCTGGCGAATCTGTCGGATATCGACGCCATCGTCGACAAGCGCCCCGAGGGCGATGCGCTGAAACAGGGCTCGGCACTGCGCGCAGGCCTCAATGTCTATCAGACCCGTTTCAACAACATCGCCTCGATCCAGAAATCGCTGGGACTCAACGAGACGCTGGGCCTGCAGGGCAGGCTCCGCGCTGCGGTTCACGACGTCGAAACGCGGCTGGCGCAGTTCGACCAGGTCCGCCTGGCCAATCTGATGCTGATGATGCGGCGGCATGAGAAGGACTTCATGCTGCGCGGCGAGGAAAAATATGGCGACCAGTTCGACAAGAGGCGCGACGAATTTTCCGACGCGCTGAAGGCCGCGGAACTGCCCGACGCGGTGCGCGACGAGCTCGCCGCACTGATGAAGGCCTATGGCGAGAGTTTCCTGGCCTATTCGGTGACGCAGACCACGCTGAATGACGAAGTGGCCGACTTCGCCACAGTGTTTCAGCGCAACCGGCCGACACTGGATGGCCTCGTGGCGGCGGCCCAGGCCGAATACGCTGCCGCCGAGGCGCGCGCCTTGCAGACGCGGCGGATACTGGCCTGGACCATCGCACTGGCCACAATCCTGATCGGCCTCGCCGCGGTCTATTTCGGTCAGCGCATCGCACGCGCGATCGCCGATATGACGCAGGCGATGCAGACGCTGGCATCGGGCGATTTCGCCGTTGTGCTGCCGGGCCTCGGCCGCGCCGACGAGATCGGCGACATGGCACAGGCAGTCGAGACCTTCAAACAGCGCGCGCAGCAGAAGGCGGCGGATGAGCTCGACGCCAAGCTTCGCGAGGAGCAGCGCGCCGCCGAAGCGCGCAAGGCCGACATGAACAGGCTCGCCGGGGATTTCGAAAGTGCGGTCGGCCGCATCGTCGAAACGGTGTCGTCCGCCTCGGCCGAACTGGAGACGGCAGCGGGCACGCTGACCTCGACCGCCGCGCGGTCACAGCAACTGACCGAGGTGGTCGCCGCGGCATCCGATGAAGCCTCCGCCAATGTGCAGTCGGTGGCCTCCGCCACCGAACAGATGTCGTCATCGGTCAACGAGATCGGCCGCCAGGTGCAGGCCTCGGCGCAGATTGCCGGCGAGGCCGTCGCACAGGCCGAGACGACCAACCGCCAGATCGGCGAGTTGCTGAGCGCGGCTGACAAGATCGGCGAGGTGGTCCAGCTCATCAGCACCATTGCGCGGCAGACCAACCTGCTGGCGCTCAACGCCACCATCGAGGCGGCGCGCGCCGGCACCGCCGGACGCGGCTTCTCCGTGGTCGCCGCCGAGGTCAAGGCACTGGCCGAACAGACGGCGAGCGCCACCGGCGAGATCGGCCAGCAGGTATCAGGCATTCAGCAGGCGACGAAGAACTCGGTGGCGGCGATCAAGGGCATCGGCAGCACTATCGGCCGGATGTCCGAGATCGCCTCGACCATCGCCGCAGCCGTCGAGCAACAGGGCGCCGCCACGGCGGAGATCGCCCGCAATGTGCAGCGCGCCGCGCAAGGCACTTCCGATGTCAGCGCCAATATCGCCGACGTCAAACGCGGCGCCAGCGACACCGGTCTCGCCTCGTCCCATGTGTTCTCCGCCGCCCGCTCGCTGTCCGGCGACAGCGCCCGGCTGAAGGCGGATGTGGCGAGCTTCCTGGCGTCGGTCCGCAGCGCGTGAGGGTGGGCTGCGCAGGCTTCAGCAAAGCGACGCAGCTCCCCCACAAACGCCGCGGCGCTCCTTCTCCCCGCTTGTGGGGAGAAGGGTGGGATGAGGGGCATGGCACGCGACCGGCGACAAACACGCGCCCTCGGATCGCACTGATCGTCCGAACCGCGCCTACCGAATTGGAATCAACATCGGCGCTCCGCCCCTCACCCGCCGCGAAGAAGCGGCGACCTCTCCCCTAGCGAAGCGTCGCTTCGCCGGAAGCTGGAGAGGTTAGGGAAAGTGCCCATCTCCTTGCCTTGCCAACCTCAAATCCTTGCCTCACACTCCCCGGTAACGATGGCGCCCGCACGGGAACGACCGTCGAAGACATATCATCAGGGAAGGCAACGACATGAGAGCTTCGCTTCTTCATCGCTTCGCCACGACGACCAGATTTGTCGGAATGGCGGCGATTGCGCTGACAGCCACATCGGCCGCGATCAATCCGGCAGCCGCGCAGAAGAAATACGATCCCGGCGCCACCGACACCGAAATCAAGATCGGCCAGACCGTGCCGTTCTCGGGCCCGGCCTCGGCCTATTCCTCGATCGCCAAGACGCAGCTCGCTTATTTCAAGATGATCAACGAGCAGGGCGGCATCAATGGCCGCAAGATCAATCTGATCCAGTATGACGATGCCTATTCGCCGCCGAAGGCCGTCGAGCAAGTGCGCAAGCTGGTGGAGAGCGACGAGGTGCTGCTGACCTTCCAGATCATCGGCACGCCGTCCAATGCCGGCGTGCAGAAATATCTCAACCAGAAGCAGGTGCCGCAGCTGTTCGCCGCCACCGGCGCCAGCCGCTTCACCGATCCGAAGAACTTCCCCTGGACCATGGGTTACAATCCCAACTACCAGAGCGAAGGCCGGATCTACGCCAAATACATCCTGAAGAACCATCCCAACGCCAAGATCGCCATCCTGTGGCAGAACGACGACCTCGGCCGCGACTATCTCACCGGCATGAAGGCCGGCCTCGGCGACAAGGCCGCGTCGATGATCGTCTCGGATGCGTCCTATGAGCTCACCGACCCGACCATCGACTCGCAGATCGTCAAGCTGAAGTCCTCCGGCGCCGACCTGCTATTCAACGCCTCGACGCCGAAATTCGCCGCGCAGGCGATCAAGAAGGTCGCCGATCTCGGCTGGAAGCCCACCCATATCGTCGACATCAATGCCACGTCGGTGGGCGCGGTGCTGGTGCCCGCCGGGCTCGATAATTCCAAGGGCCTGATCTCGACCAACTACGGCAAGGACCCGCTGGACCCGCAGTGGAAGGACGATGCCGGCATGAAGCGCTATTTCACCTTCATGGAGAAATACTATCCCGAGGGCGACAAGAACTCGAACTTCAACACCTATGGCTACGGCAATGCGCAGCTGATGGTGGAAGTGCTCAAGCGCTGCGGCGACGACCTCACCCGCGCCAATGTGATGAAGCAGGCGTCGTCGCTGTCCAACATCTCGAGCGACATCCTCCTGCCCGGCATGAGCGTCTCCACCTCCCCCACTGACTACCGCGTCAACAAGCAGCTGCAGATGCAGCGCTTCAACGGCGAGCGCTGGGAGCTGTTCGGCCCGATCATCGAGGACGATGCCGCAGGTTAGACTCCACACGACAAAGCCACGCGCAGTGTCACCTGCGCGTGGCTTTCAACCCGGTTGCCAGCAACCCTAACTCCGTCATGCACGGCCAAAGCGCGAAGCGCCGCTTCGCTAGAAGTGCCGGGCATTCAGGCCTTACCGATCCCGGATCGGCAACGCTCGTCACGCGATACGACCCGTGAAGGTCGCGTCTATGTCGCGCATCGTGCACGGCCCCTCACCCGAACCTTCGCTGCGCGAAGCTTCGCTTCGCCCGGACGCGGGGAGAGGTGAGAATGGAACCGCGTTTCCCTTGCGTTAACTTCTGCGTAACGGCGCCTTAAACCGCGCCCGCTAGGCTCCGCGGCATCGGGTGACGTGGTGTTTGCGTATGGCGTGGGGCAAGAAAAAGAGCGGGCGCAAGGAGCCGACCTTCGGGATCGGCGCCGCGTTGTCCGATCTTCGCCTCACGGCAGATGATCGCGTGCCCGGCGGCGGCGACGATCGGCCGAAGAAGACGCCCAAACAGGCGCCGAAGCGCGAATCCAATAGTGGTGGCGGCGACAAGCCGCGCAAATCCCGGACATCCAGCAAGGCGCGCAGCTCGGGCGGCATCGCGCGCGGCATCAAGCGGCTGGTCTACTGGGGCGCGGTGCTCGGATTGTGGGCGGCGATCGCCATTGTCGGCGTCGTGATCTATGTGGGCGCGCATCTGCCGCCGATCCAATCTTTGGAAATTCCCAAGCGCCCGCCGACGATCCAGATCGTCGGCATGGACGGCACGGTGCTGGCGACGCGCGGCGAACAGGCCGGCGCCAATGTGTCGCTGAAGGATCTGCCGCCCTATCTGCCGAAGGCCTTCATCGCCATCGAGGACCGGCGGTTCTATTCGCATTACGGCGTCGACCCGATCGGCATCGCGCGCGCCGCGGCGGCCAACCTGATGCATCGCGGCGTGTCGCAGGGCGGCTCGACGCTGACGCAGCAGCTCGCCAAGAACCTGTTCCTGACGCAGGAGCGCACCATGGCGCGCAAGCTGCAGGAAGTGGAGCTGGCGTTCTGGCTGGAGCGCAAGCATTCCAAGGCCGAGATCCTCGAACTCTATCTCAACCGCGTCTATTTCGGCTCCGGCGCTTACGGCGTGGAAGCGGCGGCGCAGAAATATTTCGGCAAGCCGGCGAAGAACGTCACCGTGGCGGAAGCGGCGATGCTGGCGGGGCTCGTGAAGTCGCCGTCGCGCCTTGCGCCGAACCGCAATCCGGAAGGCGCGGAAGCGCGCGCCAAAGTGGTGCTGGCGGCGATGCAGGACGCCGAGTTCATTACGGCTGCGCAGGCCAAGGGCGCGACCGGCGTGCCGCAATACAACGTCAAACCGGTGGGCGCCGGCACGGTGAATTATGTCGCCGACTGGATCGGCGAAGTGCTGGACGATCTCGTCGGCCAGGTCGACGAGAGCATCATTGTCGAGACCACCATCGATCCGAAGCTGCAGAGCGTCGCCGAAGCCGCGATCATTGATGAGCTTGCGGCCAAGAGCGTGAAGTTCAATGTGACGCAGGGCGCGCTGGTGGCGATGACGCCGGACGGTTCGGTGCGCGCCATGGTCGGCGGCCGGAACTATTCGGAGAGCCAGTTCAACCGCGCGGTGACCGCCAAGCGCCAGCCGGGCTCGAGCTTCAAGCCGTTCGTCTATCTCACCGCCATCGAGGCGGGGCTGACGCCGGAGACGATCCGCACCGACGCGCCCATCGATATCAAGGGCTGGAAGCCCGAGAACTACACTCACGAATATTTCGGCTCGGTGACCCTGACCCAGGCGCTGGCGATGTCGCTGAACACGGTGGCTGTGCGGCTCGGCATCGAGGTCGGCCCGGCCAGCGTGGTGCGCACCGCGCATCGCATGGGGATCGCCTCGAAGCTGGAAGCCAATGCCTCGATCGCGCTCGGCACGTCCGAAGTGTCGATGACCGAACTGGTCGGTGCCTATGCGCCCTTCGCCAATGGCGGCCTCGGCGTGTCGCCCCATGTGGTGACACGGATCCGCACGGTGGAAGGCAAGAAGACGCTGTATACGCGCCCGGCCGAGACCGCGAGCCAGGTGATCGACGGCCGCGCCGTGGCGATGATGAACACGATGATGCAGCAGACCATTTTGTCCGGCAGCGCCAAGAAGGCCGAATTGCCGGGCTGGCAGGCCGCGGGCAAGACCGGCACCAGCCAGGATTTCCGCGACGCCTGGTTCATCGGCTACACGTCGCAGCTCGTCACCGGCGTCTGGCTCGGCAATGACGACAATTCGCCGACCAAGAAGGCGACCGGCGGCGGCCTGCCCGTGGAGATCTGGTCGCGCTTCATGAAAACGGCGCATCAGGGCCTGCAGCCGCAGCCGGTGCCGGGTCTGGCGCCGTCGAACTCGTTCAGCACCAATCCGATTGGCCAGGCCCTGTCGAGCCTGCTGCCCGGATCGACCGCACCGTCGCCCTCAGCGCCACCGGAACGCGGCTATGTACCGAGCGCACCGGTCTATAACGGCTATCGCCCGCAGCCGCCGGCGCCGACCCAGACCGCCTATCCCGCCGCGCGTCAGCAGCCGCAGCAGAATGTGCGGCCGGAAGCCGCGAGCGGACTCGATGGCTGGCTGACGGAGCGGTTGTTCGGGAGATAGTGAGCGAGTGTCCCGGACACGCGATGCGCAGCATCGCGGCCGGGACAGGGAGCTCAATCCTGCACGCCGTAGCGATGCAGGTCGTTGCCATGGGTATCGAGCCAGGCCTTGGCGCGTTCAGTCGCCGGGCAGATCCGCCCGACCACGCGCCAGAACTTCACCGAATGGTTCATCTCGACGAGATGCCCGACTTCATGGGCCGCGAGATAATCCAGCACGAAGGGCGGTGCGAGGATCAGCCGCCACGAGAACGACAGCGATCCCTCGGTGGTGCATGACCCCCAGCGGCTCGACTGATCGCGGATCGAGATCCGCTTCACCTTGACGTTGAGCTGCGCCGCATAGCGGTTCGATGCCTTGACAAGATCGGCCCTGGCTTCGCGCTTGAGGAAATCGTGGATACGACGATCGATATGCTCGACATCGCCGGCGACACAGATGATCTTCTCGCCGCTGTCGCGGGTCTCGGTCCATACCGTCCCCCGCCCTGCCCGATGCACAATCCTGTGCGGAGTTCCCCGCAGCGGAACCGTTGTGCCGTGTTCGAATGGTGCTGCCTTCGGCAAACGACCGAGACGCGCGGCGATCCAGGCACCATGACGCTGTGCGAAGTCCTTCGCATCGGCCAATGACCCGCGCGGCGGCATGGTCAGGATGGCTTCGCGCTCGCTCGGATGAATGCGCAGCGTATAACGCGTCGCACGGCGGTGCCTGCGCAGGCGTATGGCGAACATTTGCGAGCCGTGTTTGACGGCAAGCGTGTCCGGTTCGGTGGGGCGGCGATAGAGAAGTGCGCGGAAGGCCATGTCAGTAGTCCCGGTCGTCAGTAGATCGACCGGATTCTGCCATAACCGCCGCCACGGGAATTGCTCAGCGCAAAAACAAATCATTTGCCCAATATACGGGGTCAAAAGGCAATTTGTCCCCTAGCAGATGGGGTCTGGAACAGGAATCTCGATTCAGATTCGGGATGGAACCCTGAATCTAGGATTGAATCGCGCACCACCCCTACAAATAGGCGGAAAATCCGTTTTCTTGACCTGTTTTCAAGGGCTTAGAAAGCCCGCCGCCACAACTCGCACGCGATGATCGCGCATTTCAACGATGTTGTTTTCGATTCATCGATGTTGATCGCGCGCATGCGATGACGATGCATCATCATCGCATGCGCGCGTGTTGAATCACTCCGCAGCAGCAGCGCGCTGTCGTGGGCTTGCTGCGCTCAGCATGAAGTCGGACACGCGCGGCACGATTTCAGATTTGAATCGCGATCCATTGAACACGCCGTAGTGTCCCACGCCCTTCTGAACATAATGCACACGACGATCATCGGGGATCGAACTGCACAACATATGCGTCGCTTCGGTCTGACCGAGGCCGGAGATGTCGTCTTTCTCGCCTTCGACGGTCATCAGCGCGACGTTGACGACCTTCGAGGGATCGACAGGCTTGCCGCGATGGGTCATCTCGCCCTTCGGCAGCGCGTGCTTGACGAACACCGTGTCGACGGTCTGCAGGTAATACTCTGCAGTCAGATCCATCACCGCCAGATATTCGTCGTAGAAGTCGCGATGCTTGTCGACGAGATCACCGTCGCCCTTCACGAGGTTCTGGAACAGCCTCTTGTGCGCATCCATGTGGCGGTCGAGATTCATGCTGATGAAGCCGTTCAGCTGCAGGAATCCCGGATAAACGTCGCGCATCACGCCCGGATGCGGAAACGGCACCTTGGTGATGACGTTGTTGCGGAACCAGTCGATGCCCTTTTCGGCCGCAAGATTGTTCACGGCGGTCGGATTGCGGCGCGTATCGATCGGGCCGCCCATCAGCGTCATCGACAGCGGCACATAGGGATCGTTCTCGGCTTCCATCAACGACACCGCTGCGAGCACCGGCACGGCAGGCTGGCAGACGGCGAGAACATGGACGTTGCCACCGAGCACGTGGAACATCTCGATGACGTAGTCGATATAGTCTTCGAGATCGAAGCGGCCCGCGGCCAGAGGGACCTGACGCGCATCCGACCAGTCGGTGATGTAAACCTCATGGGTCGGCAGGAAGGCTTCGACGGTACCGCGCAGCAAGGTCGCGTAGTGGCCGGACATCGGCGCCACGATCAGCACCCGCGGCTGCGGCACACGCAGCGGGCGCGGATGCTTGCGATCGAAATAGAGAAGACGGCAGAACGGCTTTTCCCACACCGAGCGGATCTCGATCGGCGTGCGCACGCCGTTCACGTCGGTATCGTGAAGGCCCCATTCCGGCTTGCCGTAGCGGCGCGTGGTGCGCTCGAACAATTCGCAGCCCGCCGTCACCGACTTGCCGAATTCGGTCTGCGAGAACGGGTTCAGCGGATTCTGAAACAGCATCTTGGTAGCGTCTGTGATCGCGCGTGCCGGATTGAGCGACGCGTAGGCCATCTCATACATCCAGTACATCGGCGTGGTCAGAGCCGGGCTTGTCTCGGACGGCAAGGCTGGCGGCCTGCCAAATTCACCTATCGGCATCTGTCCTCACTGGTTTAGCGTCTGCTTTTGCGCTGCAGTAATATACTGGTGTCTGCGTAAGAAAGCGTCAATGCGCCGTACCCATGGCTTTGGGGCCATTGGCGGTAAAAACGGCGCTTATCCCTTGATAAATGGTCTTATTCGCCGCCGGAGATCAGCGATCCGGCGCGCCTGGCGCTGTTCAAAAGCCCAAGAAATATCGCGAATGAAACAATAAGCAGCACGATGTTGATAGCGAGGGCGGTGAACATCAGATCGGCGCGGAAGGTATGATCGAACAACAGCGCCCGCATGCCTTCGAATACATAGGTTGGCGGCAACGCCCAGGCGATCACTTGCAGCCAGCTCGGCAACACCGAGACGGGATAGTAGACGCAGGCCAGCGGCATCAGCCCGAACATCAGCGTCCAGACGATGCTCTCGGCGCCGAGACCGTTTCGCAGCACCAGACCAGAGACGAAGATACCGAGCGACCAGCTGGTGAAAATCAGATTGCAGAAGAACGCGATCAGCGGCAGGCCGAAAGCGAACAGGTTGAATTTGAAGAACACGATCGCGAGGATCAACATCGGGATGATGCCAATGGCAAGACGGATCAGGCTCATAACCATCAGCGAGAGCAGAAATTCGATCGGCTTCAGCGGGCTCATCATCAGGTTACCGAGATTGCGCGCCCACATTTCCTCGAGGAAGGAGATGGAGAAGCCGAGCTGGCCGCGAAACAGGATGTCCCACAGGATCACCGCGCCGATCAGCGTGCCGCCCGCCTGGGCGAAGAACCCGGCATTCTGCGAGATGTAATTCTGCAGGAAGCCCCAGGTGATGATTTGCAGCGCCGGCCAGTAAACCAGCTCCAGCATCCGTGGCCACGACGACACCAGGACATACCAGTAGCGCAGCACCATCGCATTGATGCGATGCATGGCAATGCCGCGTGACCGCTCCACAAGGCTCATGGCGCCTGCTCCCGGTCGCGACCGCGCGCGACGTCGAGAAACACATCTTCCAGCGTCGTGCGGTTATAGCGCAGCAAAATCTGCTCCGGGCTGTCATCGTCCTCGACGCGGCCCTTCTTCAGGATGATGACGCGGTCGCACAGCCGCTCGACTTCCAGCATGTTGTGCGACGCCAGAAGGATCGTCGCATTGTGGCTCCGGCGATAGGTCTCGATATGCTGTCTGATCCAGTCCGCCGTATCCGGATCGAGCGAGGCGGTCGGCTCATCGAGCAGCAACAGCTCCGGCTCGTTAATCAGCGCCTTGGCCAGCGCGACACGCGTTTTCTGGCCTGCCGACAGCTTCCCGCTGGCGCGGTCGAGAAAATCGGTGAGGTCCAGATCGGAGGCCAGTTGCGCGATACGCCCCTTCAAGTCAGGCACCGCGTAGAGCTTGCCGAACACCGTCAGGTTCTGCCGCACCGTGAGGCGCATCGGCATGTCAACGTAAGGGCTTTCGAAATTCATCCGGCCGAGCACCTCGGCTGATTGCGCCGGCATCGCGCAGCCGAGCACCGAGACCTTTCCCGACGTCGGCAGCGTCAGCCCCATGATCATGGCAATGGTGGTGGTCTTGCCGGCGCCGTTGCCGCCCAGGAGGCCGGTGATGCTGCCGCGCGCGATCCTGAAGGAGATGTCGTCGACAGCGCGGTTCGTCTTGTAGAGTTTGACGAGATGCGCGACGTCGATCGCCGCCGAAGCATTGCGATCAACCGTCGCCGCATGACCTGACTTGATGTCTTCAATCGCCATTGCGGCCGTTCCATGCGGCATTGTGGCGGCGAAGGCAAGCTTGGGCGCTTCAAGTGGCCGCAGCCCGCATGGGTTTGTGGTCATCGCCTGAGCCGTCTAATGTCCTGATATGACCGATATTTCCGCCTCCGACTTTCGCCAGCCGCGCCGCCATGTTCGCCTCGACACGATCCTGCGGTTGCGCTGGCTCGCTGCGCTCGGCCAGTTGGCGGCGATCTTCGTCGTGGTGCAGGGGCTCGAATATGACGTCGCCATCATTCCCTGCGTGACGATCATTGGCCTGTCGGCGACCCTCAATCTCGTCCTGCAGACGCTGTTCAATCCGGTTCACCGGCTGGAACCGCGCTTCGCAGCTGCCCTGCTCGCACTCAATATCATCGAACTGGCGGGCCTGCTCTATTGCACCGGCGGATTGCAAAATCCGTTCTCGTTCCTGTTCCTGGCACCGGTGCTGATCTCGGCGACGGCATTGCCGACGCGATTCACCATCGCACTCGGCGTTCTCGCGGCAGTCTCTGCCACCGTGCTGGCCTTCTTCCATCTGCCGCTGCCATGGGACTCCGCAGAACCGCTGGTGTTGCCGCAAATCTATCTGCTCGGCGTCTGGTTCTCGATCCTGACCGCCATCGGCGTGACCAGCCTCTATGCGTTTCAGGTCACCGAGGAAGCTCGCAAGCTATCCGACGCGCTCGCCGCCACCGAACTGGTGCTGACGCGCGAGCAGCATTTGACCCAGATCGACGGTCTTGCCGCCGCTGCCGCGCATGAATTGGGAACGCCGCTCTCGACCATCTTCCTGATCTCCCGCGAGCTCGAGAAGAACATCCACAACAATCCGGAACTCGCAGACGACCTGAAGACCGTCCGTGAACAGGCGCAACGCTGTCGCGAGATCCTTTCCAAAATCACGCAGCTGAATTCGAGCGGCGCACCATTCGACCGCATGCCGCTCTCGCAGTTGATCGAGGAAGCGGTGGCGCCGCATCGCGACTTTGGCATTGCCATCAAGATACGTATCGCCGTCGCCAACGCCCCCGAACCGGCCGGCATGCGCAATCCGGCGATCCTCTACGGCGTCGGCAACATTCTGGAGAATGCGGTCGATTTCGCGCGGGAGCAGGTCGAAGTGAACGCCTGGTGGAATGCGGAAAGTATCGTCATCTCGATCTCGGACGATGGCCCGGGCATTCCGCCGGACCTGCTGAAGCGGATCGGCGAACCCTATCTGTCGCGGCGTCGCCCCGCCGAAGAGGGCGAGCATCGCGGCCTCGGCCTCGGCGTGTTCATCGCGCGCACGCTGCTCGAGCGCACCGGCGCCAGGGTGACCTTCAGCAATCGCATTTTTCCGGACCACGGCGCGGTGGTGCAGATCTCATGGCCGCGCGGCGCGTTCGAGACTGCGGACCAATTGGCCGATGTCGACTGACGCAAGTCTCACTTGTCACGCGAACGCAGCCGACAGTTGCACCGGCCTCGATCACTGGAAACACAGGATCGGTCTGACGACGTTTAAACGTCTCTTGGAGTATCGTTCGTTCACAAATGCCGGCTTGGGACGATATTGATCGCCCAGCCGGCAAGCGTGCGATGCGCCTTGTCAGACCGCAGGATCGGGAAATGCCGCAGCCTGCTGCATCGCGCGGCGCCTGACAAAGCCCGCCACGATCAGCGCCACCAAGCCGAGAATGACCGGCGGGAAGACCACGGCGTTCACGGTGGGCCAGCCATAATTCGCCAGCAACTGGCCGGACGAGAATGAGCCGATCGCCATCAGGCCGAACACCAGGAAGTCGTTGAAGGCCTGCACTTTGTTGCGTTCCTGCGGCCGATGGGTCTCCAGCACGAGCGCGGACGCGCCGATGAAGCCAAAATTCCAGCCGAGGCCGAGCACGATGAGGCAGACCCAGAAATGCATCGCGCTGATTCCGGCAATGCCAATCACCGCGGCGATCGCCTCCAGCACCAAGCCTGCAGCCACGACCTTTGAAGCGCCGAAGCGTGCGATCAGCGATCCCGTGAAGAAGCTCGGCCCGTACATCGCCACGATGTGCCACTGCAGGCCGAAATTGGAGTCGCTCAGCGTCAGCCCGCAGAGCTTCATCGCCAGCGGCGCCGACGTCATCACGAGGTTCATCATGGAATAGGACACCACGCCGCAAATCGCGGCCGCGATGAAGCGCGGTTGCCGCACGATCTCCAGCAGCGGTCTGCCACCATGCATGTCTGCGGGCGCAGGCTTCGGCGCGTCCACGGTGGAGAGCAAGGCCATCGCGATCAGGGCAACGACCGCCTGCGCTGCGAAGCTGGCAGCAAACAGATAGGGCGACCAGATATCCATGGTCCACTGCACAAGCTGCGGGCCAAGCACGCCGGCGAATACACCGCCGGCCATCACCCACGACACGGCCTTCGGGCGATAGGAGGCGCTGGCGCCATCGGCCGCCGCAAAGCGATAGGATTGCGCGACCGCGCCGTAGAAGCCGCCGAAGAAGGTCGCACAGCAGAACAGCGCGAACGACGCTTTCAGGATCGCTATGGCGCCGAGCAGGCCGCAGATCGCGCCTGCGCCGCTGCCGATGATGAAGGCGACGCGGCGACCATAGGCGCGGGAGATCATGCCGACGGGCAACGTTCCGCAGGCCAAGCCGACGACATAGACCGAGATCGGCACCGTCGCGAGCGACACACTCGGCGCCAGCGTGGCGCCGACAATGGCGCCGGTGGCGAAAATGACCGCCGAATTGGCGCCGCCAAGTGCCTGTGCCGCAGCCAGCCGCAGCACGTTGGAACGTGCGCGTGCGTCATCGTGAATTTCTGGGGTAGCCACGTCGATCATGGGGAAATCCGCCCGGATGTGGCCCGGTTCGTTCCGGGGCCTTTATTCGTGGCGACTATGCCGACCGCCCTGCGGCAGATCAACACACGCCAGCGCGCACGCACCATGCGCTGATCATCCGGGCGACCGGGCAAATACCAGGATCAGATTGTTGGCAGGCATCTCGATGACCTCCGCCAGCCGAAGGCCGACGCCCTGCGCGACGTGCTCCAACTCCTCGACATCGCGCACGCCCCATTCAGGATTACCGTCGCGCAGGCTGGTGTCGAACACCGCATTGCTCACGGCCGTATGTTTGCCGCCGCGCTTGAACGGGCCATAGATAAAGAGACGTCCATCCGGGCGCAGATATTTTGCTGCGCCGGCAATCAACCCTTCGGCGACGGGCCATGGCGCAATGTGGACGACATTGGCACAGAACACAGCAAGCAGCGCGCCCGGGCCGTTGCCGCTCGCCATCTCCGGACACCAAGCGGGATCGGTCAGATCGATCCGCAGCGGCGGCCTGATATTGGTCAATTGCGCATGGGCGCACCACGCCGCGATACTTTTCAGATGTGCGTCGTTGAGGTCACTCGGCCACCAGGTGATGTCGGGCGTTTGTCCAGCGAAGTGAATGACATGCTGGCCGGTGCCGCTGCCGACTTCCACAACATCGCCGCAAGCCTGACGCAGGAAAGGCGCAAGCGCGTGCCAGATCGCCTCATGGTTGCGATGGAAAGCTGCGGCATCGAGCCGGCCATCGTCTTCCACCCGCCGGCCATCCCGACCGAACTCGACCACATATTCCGCCATCAGGCCCTCACTGCTGCGGGCAGTATCCCGAACTTGCGCTCACGAACAAGAGAAGAAAGAGATCGTCCAAACACAGCCAAATGGGCTAATATTCTGACGAATACCCGATCTGAAGAAGGATCGACCACGCAGAATTGGTGCGCCTATGATCTTCCGTCAGCTGTTCGACAGTGTGTCCGGCACATATAGCTACCTGCTTGCCAGCCGCCACGGCGGCGAGGCGCTGATCCTCGATCCCGTCCTGGAAAAGGTCGATCGCTATTGCCAGTTGCTGCGCGAGCTCGACCTGAAGCTCGTGAAGGCGGTCGATACGCATCTCCATGCGGACCACGTCACCGGCCTCGCCGAACTGCGCGATCGCACCCATTGCGTCACCATCATGGGCGATCAGAGCAAGGCCGACGTTGTCGCCATGCGTGTCAGCGACGGCGACAAGGTAACGATCGAAGGCGTCGAGCTCGACGTGATGTATACGCCCGGCCACACCGATGACTCCTACAGCTATCTGATGGGCGACCGCGTCTTCACCGGCGACACGCTGCTGATCCGCGGCACCGGCCGCACCGATTTCCAGAACGGTAGCGCGCGAGCGCAGTATGATTCACTGTTCAACCGCCTGCTCAAGTTGCCGGACGAGACGATGGTGTTCCCTGCGCACGACTACAAGGGCGACACCGTCAGCACCATCGGCGAAGAGAAGCGCTACAATCCGCGCCTGCAGGTGAAGTCGGTCGAGGACTACATCGAGCTGATGGGCAAGCTCAACCTGCCGAATCCGAAGCTGATGGATGTGGTAATCCCGGCCAATATGAAGGTCGGGCTGAAGCCGGACGCGCTGAAGAAACAAGGCCTTGCGCTGTCTCCGCGGGAGGCCATTGCCCATCTCGGCGATCCCGCCATCCTGCTGGTGGACCTGCGCGAGAGCGGCGAGCGCGCCAAGCACGGTGTGCTCGCGGGCGCGCTGCATGCGCCCTACCCGTCGATATCGGACAGCCTCAAGCCCGGCGGCATGTTGCGCGAGGTCGCCACTGCCACCAAGCGCCGCATCGTGTTCTTCTGCGCCTTCGGCGAACGCTCGGCCATGGCCGTCACTGCGGCGAAGGAGGCGGGGATCGACAACGCCGCGCATCTCGATGGCGGCATCGATGCGTGGAAGAAAGCTGGCGGCCCGGTGCTGGCCGCATGACATAGCGAGCAAGGCGGACCAACCCGCCACTCGACAGGGGGAGGACTACAATGGCGTCGATACGATCGACTGTGCCAATGCTGCTGGCAATAGTGTTCGCACTCTCCCTGCAACCGGCCTCCGCACAGACCGCAGCCCAGCCCCCCGCGCCAACATCTGCCGGCCCCGTCGATCCGGCGTTGATGCAGGACCTCGTGGTGGCGAACCGCGTCCTCACCGATCTCAATGTGATCGACGGTTTCGGCCATGTCAGCATGCGCCACCCGACCGACCCCAACCGTTACCTGATGGGGCGCTCCGTGGCCCCGGCACTCGTCACCGCCGACGACATCATGGAATACGACCTCGATTCCAATCCTGTCGATGCGAAGGGACGCGCCAGTTTCCTCGAACGCTTCATCCATGGCGAGATCTACAAGGCGCGGCCGGACGTCAAAGCCATCGTCCATACGCATTCGCCCGGGATCATTCCCTTCAGCGTCAGCAGCACGCCGCTGCGGCCGGTGTTTCACCTTGGCGCCTTTCTTTTCCCTGACGTGCCGGTGTTCGAGATTCGCGACAGCGCCGGCATGAGCAACATGCTCGTGAGCAACGCGCAGCTGGGCAAGGCGCTGGCCATGACGCTCGGCGATCGCAGCGTTGCGCTAATGCGAGGCCATGGCAGCGTCGTGGTCGCCGCCACCATTCCGATGGCGGTGTTCCGCGCCCATTACAGCAACGTCAATGCACAGCTGCAGTCACAGGCGCTCGCCCTTGGCGGATCGGTGAGCTATCTGCTGGGCGAGGAAAGCCAGAAAACGCTGGGTGTGATCGACCAGATCCATGGCCGGGCCTGGGATCTGTGGAAGCGCGCGGCGCTGGAGAAGATGGCGCCCAAATAGCGAGGCCGCCTCAGGCTTCGTGAACCCGAACCTCGATGTCGTCATAGCCTTTGACGCGATAGACGATCACCGAGATCATCCAGCTCAGGATGAAGATCGCAATGATGAGATAGCCGAGCGCACCGAAATTCTCGTTCAGCGCCTCGATGCCATCCCAGAAGCTGCCTGACAGGTCGAGCTTGCGGCCGATCAGGCCAAGCGCCTCGACGCCGCCGATCACCAGCGCCACGATCACCGACACCAGCGTGATGATCATGTTGTAATAGAGCTTGCGGATCGGCTTGACGAAGGCCCAGCCATAGGCGCGCACCATCAGCACCGAGTCCGTCGCATCGACCAGTGACATTCCCGCCGTGAACAGTGCGGGGAATACGAGGATCGACCACATCGACATGCCGTCGGCGCTTTGCGAGGCCGAGATGCCCAGCAGCGCGATCTCGGTCGCCGTGTCGAAACCGAGCCCGAACAGGATGCCGAGTGGGTACATGTGCCAGCTCTTCGAGATCACGTCGAAGACCGACCGCAGCATGCGACCGATGACGCCGCGCTGCGCGAGCAGAATATTGAGGTCCTCGTCGATGAACCGCTCACCGCGCTTCACCGCCTTGAACAGGCGATACACCGATACGAGAATGAAGATATTGGCCACTGCCACGATCAGCAGGAAGAAAGCCGAGACACCGGTGCCGATCAGGCCGCCGATTTCCTGGAAGTCCGCGAATTTCTCCTGCAGTGCCGACACCGCCAGCGCCACGAAGATGGACGCCACGACGACCACAGTGGAGTGACCGAGCGAAAAAAACAGGCCCACGGACAGCGGGCGCTTGCCGGACTGCATGAGCTTGCGCGTCACATTGTCGATGGCCGCAATGTGGTCGGCATCCACGGCGTGGCGCAGACCGAAAGTGTAGGCAAGCAGCGCGGTTCCCAGCAGAACCGGCTGGTCGCGGAAGGCGATCAGGGCCCATATCCAGGCCAGCACATTGGCCGGGATTAGAATGGCGTAGATGGCGATGATGCGGCCGCGCAGGTTGTCGGCGCCATCGTTGAACAGTGTGCGGATCATGGAGATTCTTGCAGTCCGGATTACCACCGGATTGTCTCAGGAAGGCCCGACGGACGCAACCTCGCCTCATTCGCGTCGAATTCGCCGCATTTCCGGCACAAAGGGATCAACTGCAGCAGCCAGTTAGGTGGCAGCGGGGGTGCCGCTTCCTATATCTACGTGATAAGAATGACACAGAATTTGCTGCGCACCGATCGCGTGGCCCAACCCGAGGCGTTGATGGACACCGAACAGGAACAGAAGACACCCGCAGAACTGAAGGAAATCCGACTTGCACGCAGGGCGGCGCAGGAAGCCGAAGGCGTGAAGGCTATGGCCGAGATTGCAGCGGCCGATGTCGCCATCCGCAAGCGGACCGAGGAACTGCGCGCGCTTCGCCTCGCCAGGGAAGCCGACGAGCTGGCCAACCCGCCCGAGCCCAAACCGAAAGCTACCCGAAAAAAGAAAACGAGCTGATGCCAACTGACGACACCAAAGCAACGAAATCCGAACGCGAGGCCGCGGCCAAAGCCGTTCTCGACAACATGGCCCGACTGAAGGCCATGCGCCTTGCCCGCGAAGCGGTATCGCCCCCTGCTCCGGCGAAGAAGAAAGCCGCCGCGAAATCGGGCAAGACGTCTTCGAGCAAGACGTCTTCAAGCAAATCGACGGAAAAGGCCCAGGCCCTGGCGGCATGGCTCGCCGATCAACGCAGCGGCGGCCGCAGGACCTGACTATCCCAGGACCTGCTTTCGCAGGATCTGATCTATCTCAGGCCGCGCTCGGCGCCGGCCATTCGATCATGGTACGGGTCTTGGTCGCAGAATCGTAGACCTGGATCTGAAGCATCTGAAACTGGTTCTTCAGCTTCATGCCGGCTTCTTCCGCGGCTTCGACCGTATCGTGATGCGATTTGAAATGGCCATCCACCACCAGTGAATAACCTTCGGTCGGCGCCCTGTCGGCACGAACGAATTTGCGCGCCTGCGGTTCGTCAATCTCTAACTTGGGCTTTTTCATCGTCACTCCAGAACAGGATTTGCCAGATTTCAAATCGGGCAGGATTCGCCCCCGTTTACACGGTCATGCGGAAAAGCACAGGGCAATTGCGGGATTGCGGCAATATCTGCTTCAATCACGGTCAGAATGAGGTCAACGCGAGTGATCCGGCGGGGGAAAAGATGAGCGGACGACTGGGCAGCCCCGGCAACGACAAGCCGGCCAAGGACAATCCGAAGAAGCCTAAGCCCACGCCGCCGCGGCCCGACGATGACGAGGAAGACGGCGATATCGCCACGCCGAAACGCGATCGCGACGACGAAGATATCTAGCCGCGCAAAGAGGTCACCGCATAAGAGATCGGCGGGCCATGACTGGCGCGCCGATGGATTTTGAAGAGGGAAGACCTGTCAGGCCGCCTTGAGGCCGACATCCGGCGCGGCCTAGATAGACCGCGCCAACACACCGGCCGTTTATGCGAGCTCCTGCTCCACCAATCCAGCGAGATAGCTCGCGCCGATCGGCAGCAGATCGTCATTGAAATCATAGCCGGGATTGTGGACCGGCACGCCGCCCTTGTTGTCCGCGCCGCGCTGGCCGAACATCAGATAGGCACCGCGGTTGCGCTCCAGCATGAAGGCGAAATCCTCGCCGGCGAGAATCGGATTGCCTTCGCGAAGCACTTCGGTCACGCCCGGCACTGCCCCCGCAGCGTCTGCGGCACGCGCCGTCTCATCGGCCGTATTGATCGTGGCCGGATAGGCGTGACGATACTCGATCTCCGCCGTGCCGCCGCAGGCCTGCGCGGTCAACGTCACCGCGCGCATGAACAATTCTTCAACGCGCTCGCGCACCTCGGGCTTCAGCGTACGCACCGAGCCGCGCAACTCCACCGTCTCGGGAAGCACGATATCCGAGGTGCCGCCATGAATCTGGCCAATACTGATGATGGCGGATTCCAGCGCATCGACCTGACGGGACGGGATCGCATTCAGCGCATTCACCACCTGCGCGGCCATGGCCACCGTATCGATACCCTGATGCGGGTGCGCGCCATGGGACGAGCGGCCACGCAGCGTCACCTTGAAATAATCGATTGCTGCCAGCGCCGTACCGGTCAGCGCCTTGACAGTCCCGAGCGGCATATCCGGGCTATTGTGAATCGCATAAATGGAATCGCACGGGAAACGCTCGAACAACCCGTCGTCCATCATCGCCTTGGCGCCGGCGAGGCCTTCTTCGGCCGGCTGAAAGATCAGATGCACGGTGCCGGCGAAATTGCGCGTCTCGGCGAGATACTTGGCCGCGCCGAGCAACATGGTGGTGTGACCGTCATGGCCGCACGCATGCATGCGTCCGGGATTCTGCGAGCGATGGGCAAAACCATTCCCTTCCTCCATTGGCAGCGCGTCCATATCGGCGCGCAGGCCGATGGCCCGATTGCTGCCGGCCGCCTGATGACGGCCACGGATCACGCCCACCACACCGGTACCGCCAAATCCGCGATGCACCTCGATGCCCCATTCCGATAATCTTTCCGCCACCAGCGCGCTGGTGCGCTCTTCCTCGAAGCCAATCTCCGGATGCGCATGGAAATCCCGGCGCCATGCAGTCATTTCCGGGTGCAATTGATCGAGATGTTCGCGCGGGCTCATGGGTACTCTCATCGTGGTGGTTGCTGTGCCTGTTAGCCTAGCGGGGTGTCGATACTCTCGCAACCGAACCAAGTGACATTCGCCTTGCGCAAGGGGCGGACATCTGTGTGAATCGCGATCAGTGAAAGTGGGTCGCCCCGTTGATATCGAAAATCGCGCCGGATGCGTAACCGCTGCCGGCGCCGCACAGGAACACCGCGGTGGCAGCGATCTCTTCCGCCTTGGCCATGCGCTTCAACGGGTAGAGCGAGGTGTCGTAGCCCTTGCCCTCGGTCATCGCCGTCTCGACCGGCCCCGGCGCGATGCCGTTGACGAGCACATTGCCCGGCGCGGCCTGTCGCGCGAGCCAACGCACAAATGCGTGGATGCCGCCCTTGGCAAAGGCATAATGCGGCCCCGTCCGCAGGCCGCCCATCCAGCCGGCCACCGAGCCACACAGCACGATGCGCCCATCGCCCGCTTCCATCATGCCCGGCAGGAATGCACGCGTCAGGTTGATCGGGCCTTTGACATTGGCGCGGATGACGCGGTCGAGCGACTCCTCCCAATCGTCGGCCATCCAGTCGTCATGCGGCGCGATCGCAGCGGTATCGATCAGTCCGTAGACCGGGCCGATCTGCTTCGCGAGCGCCGTCACGTCCGGGCGCGAACCGGTATCGAGGCTGTGGATCTCGGACCGATCAGCAAGTTCGGCGCCGACGCGATCGCGGATGCTATCCTTGTCGACGATATCGACCAGCACGAGCTGCGCGCCTTGCCGCGCGCACAACTTCGCCGTCGCGCTACCAATGCCGCCGGCCGCGCCCGCGATCACAATGCGCCGGCCGGTGAGGTCGAATGGCGATGTCTCTGGAGATGTCATGATGCAGTTCCCGTTTGTGGCGGCGTGTCCCGGCGAGCCCTCAAGGCTTGCAGGCCGTGTTCAATTCGATTGCGGTAAATGAGCCTCAGCGCGCCGGCGGCACGCCGCCATAGGTCGTGAGATGCGAGCTCGCGAGCCAGCCCGCATCGATCGGAAGATTGATCCCGGTGACCGCCGACGCATCATCAGACAGCAGGAATGCGACGCCGCGTCCGATTTCCTCGGGATCGACCATACGCCCCAGCGCCGAGCCTTCGACCAGCAGTTTGGGATCGCGCGTCCCGCGCTCGATATTGGCGAGCACCGGCGGGGTTCCCACATAGCCCGGCGACACCGCATTGACGCGCACACCCGAGCGGCCCCAGTCGGCTGCGAGACACGCCGCCATGTGAACGGCCGCAGCCTTCGACGGCGCATAGGCGTGCAGTGGCGCGGTGCGCGACGCGGTGACCGAACCCGTGATCACGATGCCGCCGCGCCCACGCTTGGTCATGCGTTTGCCGGCGGCAAGGCAGGATACATAGACGCCGCGCAGATTGGCGGCGATGACCTTGTCGAATTCCGCGAGCGGCAGGTTCTCCGCACGGCCGCCGGACTGGATCACGCCGGCATTGGCGAACAGCGCCTCGACCGGCCCCAGCCGCGCCTCGATATCCGCGAACGCCGCTTCTGTCGCGTGTTCGTCGGTCACGTCGAACGGCACGGAGTCGGCGCCGATCTTCGCTGCGGATTCCTTATTGGCCTTCGCATTGATGTCGGAAATGACGACGCGCCATCCGCGCTCGATCAGCACGCCGGCAGTGGCCAGACCAATCCCGCTCGCGCCGCCCGTCACGACGGCAATGCGGCCGCGTCCTTCGTCTCGTTTCATCGTTGCACTCCCGTTGTCAGTTTCTTCTTTGCGTGCAGCATCATCGCGCATTCGCGATGTGATGGCGTCGAGATGCTAGACCGCCAGATATCGTTGCTTGATTTCTTCGTTGTGCCGGAGCTCATCGATGGTCGCGCGATAGACGATCTGGCCCTTGTCGATCACTGTCGCATGGGTCGCAATGCCGAGACAGAAATGCATGTTCTGCTCGGCCAGCAGGATGGTGACGCCCATGCCGCGCAGCGTCTTGATGAGCTCTCCGATGGCCTGGACGATGATCGGCGCGAGGCCTTCGCTCGGCTCATCAAGCAGGAGGACGTCGGGGTTGCCCATCAGCGTTCGCGCGATGGTCAGCATCTGCTGCTCGCCGCCGGACAACCGGCCGGCCATGCGTTCCTTCATCGAAGCGAGGATCGGAAACACCTCATAGATGCGCTCGCGATTCCAGTGCTGGTCGCCGCGCGGCCCCTTCTTGGCGGCGACGATGAGGTTGTCATCGACCGTGTGGTCCGGAAAGACCTGCCGGTTCTCCGGCACATAGCCGATGCCCGAGCGGGCGATCCTGTAGGACGGGCGGCCCGCAAGCTCCTGTCCTGCAAGAGCAACCTTGCCGCGACGTGGCGGCGCGAGGCCGGCGATCATCTTGAATGTCGTCGACTTGCCGGCGCCGTTGCGACCCAGCAGCGCCATGGTTTGCCCCTGCTCGACGGCGAGATCGACGCCGAACAGGATCTGGCTGGCACCATAATAGACGTCGGCGGCTTCGACATGGAGGAACGGGTCGGTCATCATGCCTCTCCCACTGCTGCGGAGAGATGGTGATCGGCGCCGAGATAGGCGTCGATGACATCCTGATTGCGCCGGATCTCGTCGGCCGTGCCCTGCGCCAGTACGGCGCCGTATTTGAGAACGTGAATCTTCTGGGCGATCTTGAAGACGATATCCATGTCATGCTCGATGAACAGCACCGTCATCTTCTTGACCTGCCAGAGATGCTGCACCTTGCCGATCATGCGCCAGCGCTCGTCCGGCCCCATGCCCGCGGTCGGTTCGTCAAGCAGCAGTACCTTCGGCTCCATGGCAAGCGCGAGACCGATATCGAGCAGCTTCTGGTCGCCATGAGACAGGTTCCGCGACAGCGTCCCGGCCTTGTCGGCGAGCCCGAGCAGTTCGATGATCTCTTCGGTCCGCGACTTCGCCTCCGCGACGGGAAACCGCCGCAGGAAGGTCCATGACTTGCGCAAATGGGAGATCACCGTCGCCATGATCGCCTCGGTGACAGTCAGGCTGGGGAAGATCTCGGCGACCTGAAACGCCCGCGTCATGCCGAGCCGCACGACCTCGAGGCTCGATTTACCCACGATATCCTGACCGTCGAAAATGACCTTCCCCGAATTCGGCCGGAACGCGCCCGAGATCAAATTGAAGAAGGTGGTCTTGCCGGCGCCATTCGGTCCGATGATCGCCGTGAGCGAGCCTTCGGGGAAATCGATCGAGACGTTGCGCGTGGCGTGGACGCCGCCGAAGCGTTTGTCGAGGTTCTGAACCGAGAGCATCAGGCGACCCTCTCCTTGACGAAGGCGGCCTCTTTGGCAGCGGGGACCTTGGCTTCTTTGCGTCGCTGCAGATATTCGACGACGTAGTCCGCGACGCCCTGACGCAGACCAAGCACGATGGCCAGAATAACGATGCCAAGCACCAGGCCGTGATACTCGGTGTAGATGGACACGAAGTGTTCGAGCAGGCGCAGCAGGATGGCGCCAATGATCGGCCCGACGAACAGCTGCGAACCACCGAGCATAATCATGAAGATGGCCTCGCCCGACGTCGTCCAGAAGCCGAATTCCGGGTAGGCCCCGGAGACGAACAGCGACAGCAGGATGCCGGCCACGCTGGCCATCGCACCGGCCAGGATGAACACGCCGAGCTTCATGCGAACAATGTCGACACCGAGGTAATTGGCCCGGTTCGGATTGTCACGGATCAGGCGCAGCGTGTAGCCGAACGGCGACTGCCACACCTGACGCATGATGAGAATGCAGACGACGAACACGCAAGCCGAGAAAATATAGAGCGACACACCACTGCTAAGATCAATGCCGAAGAATGGTGGCCGCGGAATGCCGCCGCGCAGACCCTGGTCGCCGCCGGTCAGACTGACCCATGTCAGAATGATCGAGTGGATGAACATCTGGAAGGCGAGCGTGATGAAGGAGAAATAGATTTCCTTCAGGCGCACGCAGATCGCACCGATCACCAGCGCAAGCACCGCAGTGCCGAGCACCGTGACGAAAATTGCGACTGGTATCGATACACGGCCGGACTGCATCAGCAGACCGAACATATAGGCGCCGGACACGAAGAAAGCCGCGTGCCCGAACGAGACCAGCCCCGTGAGCCCCACGAGGAGGTTCAGCGACATCGCCAGCAGGCCATAGGCCATCACATAGATGAGGAAGTCACGCAGAGATGGCTTGGTGAAGATGAACGGTACGACAATCAAAACGATCAGCACGACAGCCGCAAAGAGCAGATCGCGCAGGAATCCGGCTTTCATCATCGCGCGATCTCCCGACCGAGCAGACCGCTGGGCTTGATGATCAGAACGACGGCCATCATGCCGAACATGATCCCGTCAACGAAAAGCGGAAAGCCGATCGCGCCGAACGCGCGCGTAAAGCCGATGAGCAACGCTGCGATCAGCGCACCGACAATCGATCCCATCCCGCCGATCACGGTGACGATGAAGCTTTCGATCAGGATCGACAGGCCCATGCCCGGCGTCAATGTACGCGTCGGCGCTGCGAGGGAGCCGGCAATACCCGCCAGCATGCTGCCGACGCCGAACACGGCCGCGTAGAGCAGCGTCGTGTTGATCCCGAGCGCGCCGACCATCTGCGGATTGATGGCCAGCGCCCGGATGATCTTGCCGATCCGGGTCTTCTCGATCGCGAGCCAGAGCATCGCGCCGATCGACAGGCTCGCAACGATCATGAAGACGTAATAGGCCGGGACGAAGCCGCCGGCGAATTCCAGCGGCGGAAGCGCGAAAACGTCAGGCATGCCCATCATCTTGTATTCCGGGCCGGCAATGATCTTCACCAGATCATCGAAGATCAGGATGATGGCGTAGCAGACCAGCAGCTGCATCAGGATGTCCTTGCCATACACCTTGCTGATGATGAACCGCTCGAAGATGATCCCGATCAAGCCTGCCCCGAGCGCGCCGGCAAGGAATGCCAGAAAAAAGCTCGACGTCGCCTGGTAGGTGAAGAATGCGATATAGGCGCCAGCCATATAGAAGGCGCCATGAGCGAAATTGATGACGCCGAGCACGCCGAAGATCAGCGACAGGCCGGACGCCACCATGAACAGCAGCATTCCGATGATGAGCGCCGTCGATATCTGCGTCACGGCGCAAGCTGACGATGACAGACAGGAGGCAAGGGCTTCGAGGTTCACAGCGATGGTCCTTCGATGGTCTGAGCGGGCCTGTTCCGGCCGCCGCGAACGGCGGACCGGATGTGCGGCGGAGCGGCAAAGCCCGTCGGGATGCGACGGGCTGCGTCATCTAAGCGACGATGCTCCGCAGAAAGCTCAGGCGTAGCCCTTTTCTTTCTTCCACTCCTTCTCCAGCTCGATGATCTTCGACCATTCCGTATCGACGTAATCGAGCACCCAGGGGGACTTGCTGACCGTCTTGCCCCAAGCCACCGGGTAATTGATGATCGTATGATCGCTGTCACGCATGGTGATGCCGGCGCCGCCAAAGGGCAGCTTCACCGTCATGCCGGAGATTTCCTTGGCCAGTGCAGAACTGTCCGTATTGCCGTTTGTGCGACGCAGCGCCTCGATAATGAACTGCGACGCCGCGTAGTTCTGCCACGCCCAATTGGTGGGTTCGTGAGGCGCCACTTTGACATAGGCATCGCAGAAGGCGGTGTTCTCGGGTGAACTCGGAAATCCCTTATTATACCGATAGGCCGTATTGAGCCCCTGCGGCAGATTCTTGATTGCTGTAAGGATCGGCGGGTCGCCGAGGCCACCCGAGAAATAGGCGGTGTTCTGGAACAGGCGATACAGGTTCGACTGCTCGATGAACGCGACGAGATCGCCGCCCCAAAGCGCCGAATAGACAGCCTGCGGCTTCACCTGCATCAGCTTGGTGATGCTCTCGGTGTAATCGGGTGCGAATAGCTTCGGCCAGAGCTGATCGACGACTTCGATCGAGGGCTCGAACACCTTGGCATATTGCAAGAACTCCGCTGTGTTGTCGCGGCCATAGGCGTAATCAGGTGAACATGTCGCCCACTTCTTGAGCCCCTTCTCCTTGGCGATCTTCGCTGCGTAGCTCCCACCTGCGACAGCATCGTGGATGCCCTGCCGGGCACACCTGAATACATTCTTGCTGAGCAGCTTGGGATCTGCCGTCAGCGACGAGGTTTCGCTGCAGGTATGGAGGCAGAGAATGCCGAGATCGCGCACGACCTCGTGCACAGCGAAACTGCCCGACGACGCCTCGCCATCGATGATGATATCGCAACCGTCATTGTTGATGAGATCGCGCGTGACCTTGGCGGCTTCGTCAGGGCGACCTTTGGAGTCGCGGTCGACCACTTCGAACTTGCGGCCGTTGATGCCGCCGGCTTCGTTGATCTGATTGAAAGCAAGCTGGACTGCAAATCGACTGGACGTGCCGAGGATCGCAACGCGCCCCGACAGGATCGTCGGCAGGCCGATCTTGATTACCTTCGCCTGCGCACCGGCGATATGCGGCGTGCCTAATGCGGCAAGCCCTGCCATGGCGCCAGCGCCCTTGAGGATGCGTCGGCGTGAGATGCCCTTGGTCGTCGTCATTGTACCCTCCCTGATTTTGATGTCCGGCTTTGCCGGTACATATTTTATTATTTCCAGATCGACGTGGTCTTCCGGTGGCTCACTCTCCTCACTCAGTTTTCCGGTCGATCAGCGCACCACGGAAGATCGTGCAGCAGGAACGGCGCGCTGTCCAACGGACTTTCCAGATACCTCGCGTAAATTCGCCGCAGCAAGGTCCAAGGATGCGGCGGCGCCGAGTCCTGTTGTCCGCGTGCGCCCGCTTGGACCTTCGCAGCATGAGTCGCTAGCTCAGCGCGAAACCGCGATAGCCGCTTTGTGCGACGTCGTCACAGATCGCGGTGTAGCGCGCAAAGCCGCCCGCATAGGGCATGAAAACGCGTGGCTTGCCCGGCACGTTGGCGCCAAGATACCAGGACGAACTCGCCATTGGCAGCAGCGTTGCGTCCGCGGCCTCGTTGACATGCGCGACCCACTTTTCGGCCGAGTCGATATTGGCCTCGATCCGCTTGAGACCCTTCGCGCGCATGTCGCGAATGCAATTGGTGATCCAGTCCACGTGCTGCTCGATGGCAATCGGCATGTTGCATAGCACTGACGGACTGCCGGGGCCGGTGATGGTGAACAGATTCGGGAATTTCGGCGATTGCAGGCCAAGGTAAGTGCGCGGGCCGGTTGACCAGGCATCTTTCAGCTTCGTGCCCCGGCTGCCGCTGATGTTCAGATTGACGAGTGGTCCCGTCAATGCGTCGAAGCCTGTCGCGAACACGATGATGTCGAGCTCATATTCCTGCTTCGCCGTGCGAATGCCCTTCGCGGTGACCTCGACGATCGGTTCTGCCTTGAGATCGACCAGGAGCACATTGTCCCGATTGAATGTTTCGAAATAGCCGCTGTCGATCGGCGGGCGCTTTGTCGCAAAGCCATGATCGCGCGGAGTCAACATCTCTGCGACCACCGGATCCTTGACGACGGTCTTGATCTTGTCGCGGAGGAAGTCCGAGGCCGTCAGATTTGCCTCGACATTCTGCAGGACATCGGAAAACGAAGCACGGAAGCGCAAGCCGCCGCGCTCCCACGCTTGCTCATAGATCTCCTGCCGCTCCGCATCGGACACCGACAGCGCCGAACGCGCCGAGATCGTGAACGGATGTCCGTTAGTGCCAGCGCGCGCCAGCCGCCAGATCTCGTCGTAGTTCTCTCGCGTGTGCTTGATCTCGTCCGCGGTCACCGGGCCATTGCGCGCCGGAATGCTGTAATTTGCCGTGCGCTGGAAAACCGTGAGGTGCTGGGCCTGCTCGGCAATGACAGGGGCTGCCTGAATCCCGGTTGATCCGGTACCGATCTGGCCGACCCGCTTGCCGCTGAAATCTACGCCCTCATGCGGCCACAGGCCGGTATGGTACCATTGGCCCTCGAAGCTCTCGAGACCCTTGATATCAGGTACATTGGCGGTCGACAGACAGCCCACCGCCGTAATCAGGAATGGCGCGGAGAACGATTGTCCGTTCCTCGTCTGCACTGTCCAGAGATTGGCGTCGTCGTCGAATGATGCGGATGTAACCTCGGTGTTCAGCCGGATATCGCGTTTGAGATCGAGCTTGTCGGCGACGAAGTTCAGATATTTCCGGATCTCCGGATGCTCCGGATAACGCTCGCTCCAACTCCACTCCTGCTCGATCTCCTTGTTGAAGGAGTAGCAGTAGTAATAGCTCTCGGAATCGCAGCGGGCGCCCGGATAGCGGTTCCAGAACCAGGTGCCACCGATGCCACCACCTTTTTCGAGCACAGTGACGTCGAGGCCGAGTTCATCCCGCAATTTGTGGAGCTGGTAGAGGCCTGAAAATCCGGCGCCGATAATGATGGCGTCACAGGCATGGCTGGATCGTTCAGTCACTGCAAAAGCAGTGCGCTCGTTGGTCGCCAACGGTCGTCTCCCCGTTCGTTTATGAGCGGCTTCGCATGGCCGCGCTGTTGCCTCGAAGGCTAGAGATTTGCCGGATGGCTTTCCATACTCTATCGTTCAAACCTGATGTGAATTTCCGTCACAAGAGAAAAACGTGAACCGCTACACAGAGATGCAGGTTTTCGTCAGGGCCGCGGAAGACGGCAGCTTCTCTGCAGCGGCCCGAAACCTTGCCATCACGCCGTCCGCAGTCAGCAAGCTCATTACGCGAATGGAAGAGCGGTTGGGCGCGTTGTTATTCCGCCGCGCGCACCGCAACATCGTCATGACGCCGGAGGGAGAAGTCTTCTATCGGGCGGCGCTTGCAGCCATCGAAGCCGTCGAGGCCGCTGACGCGACGATCTTCAGCGGCAAGCTCGGTCGCGAAACCCTGCGCATACGTTCAATGCCGATCTTCGGGCAGGTCATTCTCGCCAAGAAACTGCCGGAGTTTTGCCGGCAGCATCCGAATCTTCAGGTCGAACTTCAATTGCGGATCGATCCCGGGCCGCTTCTCGACGAAGGAACGGACGTCGCAATCCACGTCGGTCATCTCAATGACTCCTCGCTCGTGGCCACGCGATTTACGAGCACGCGATGGATCATTTGCGCGTCGCCGAGCTATCTGGCCGAGCACGGCACGCCGTCACATCCCGACGAGTTGGCCGACCACGCCTGTCTCAATTTCCATTCGTCTATCGCCGCCAGTACATGGACCGTGCGCGGCGCCGACGGCCTGTCCGCGCCACTTGCAGTCAAGAGCCGCGTGCGCTCGAACCAGGCTTCGATCCTGATCGAGTTCGCACGGGCAGGCCTCGGCATCGTGCGACTGGTCGAAGTCCAAATCGCGGACGATCTCGCTCAGGGCCGACTGGTCGAACTCTTTCCCGAACATCAATGCCCGGAGGAACATCCAATCTATGCGGTGTACCCAAGTCGACGACTTGTGAGCAATCGCGTGCGGGTCTTCCTCGATTTTCTGAAGATCACCCTGCCCGATCCGCCACCATGGCGGTACTGGCGAAGTCGGTAGGCTGAATATGATGACTGACCACCCGGTCGGCGGTTCGCGAATGGTGGGAAAATGGCGCGCCACTGAAAATAAAACTACGAACTCATATATGATTGAAATCGCAACATAATTCTCGGTGCTTTGTTGCGCTCAACACAGAGATACCCGCTCTGCCATCAGCATCGAGAAAGATTTGCCACAAATCAAACCTGAGACAAAATCTGAGCGACCGCCTTCCGACAGCTTTTCGGCCATGAGGCGCGTCAATCACTCGCAGCGTAAAGGTCCCATCTTCCCGGCAATCCCTTTGGCTCAAATGACTCCCGCTGGACAAACTTCAGCCCGGCACCCGCAACGAGATCGGTGACCACGCGTGATACGAGGATCTCGTCCGCAGCACCTTGTGCCATCACACGCGCCGCAGCGTGTACGGCGATACCACCGATGTCCTTGCCCCTGATCTCGATTTCGCCGGTATGGAGTCCAGCACGCAAGGGGAGACCGATGTCTCGGGCAGCAGAACGCATGGCGAGGGCACAGCGCACCGCACGGCCAGGGCCATCAAAGGTCGCCAAAATGCCGTCGCCGGTGCTTTTGACCAGATTGCCCCGATGTCTGCTGACCTCCTCTTCCGCGAGCCGATCATGGTCATCCAGGAGCCGGCGCCAGCGTTCATCACCCATTTCGGCGGCACTTCGGGTCGAGTCGACGATGTCCGTGAAAAGTACGGTCGCCAGCACGCGCTCCAGGCCCACTGACGGGGCTTTCCGATGTCCGGTAACGAATTCCTCGATGTCTCCATGGAGCGCCTCGACGTCGCCAACCCAGAAACAGTGATCGCCCTCAGGGTATTCGACATATTTCGCGCCGGCAATTTGCTCACCAAGCTTGCGGCCAAGGGCAACGGGGACCTGAGCGTCGGTTTTCCGGTGCGTCACCAGGGCAGGGACCTGCAGTGTCGGGAGGATCGAAGTGACGTCAATCTGCCGGTTGAGTTCCAGGAGTGTCCGCATGGCGCCGGGGCTGCAGGATAATCGCTCCAGCTTGGCAAACTGGCTAACGGCATCGGCACTGCGAGATTGGCTCGCGATGACCGTTCTGATCATCTCGCCGCGGCCAAAAGCCTTAACGGTGTGCTCCAGGCCAGCCTGCCACAAGTCATCTGGCATGCGATCCGCAGCGCGCGCAAAACCTCCAACGAGGATGAGATGCGAGACCCGGTCGGGATAGGTCGCCGCGAACAAAACGCTCATTGGGCACCCTTCAGAGAAGCCGAACAGAATGACGCGCCGCGCGCCAATCTCGTCCATGACAGCGCGGACATCGTCCATCCGTTCCTCGAGAGAGGGCGCGTTGGACATTCTGTCGGACAACCCCTGACCTCTCTTGTCGAAGCTCACAACCCGGGCAAAGCGGGATAGCCGCTGCAGGAACGCGGTATAGCCCGGGAATTCATGCATGAATTCGAGGTGCGAAAACACGCCCGGGACCATGATAATGTCGATCGCGCCGTTGCCCATCACCTGGTAGGCGATGCTGAGATCGCCGGACAGCGCATAGCGTGTCTCGGGCAATTTGAAGGTGGACATGAATTCCTCCGGATCCTTTCCCGCAGACTCTATGCCTATCCTCGCTGCGAGATTTGTGATCGACGGACAAGCAGGCAAAGGCCCTTCGAGCCCTTTTGCATCAACCCAAGGGTAGGATACCGACGGACGAAATTGATTCTCGATCGCGGGTACAGACCGTTGACGGGCGGACAACCGATCACTCGGAAGGGGCTCATTTCCAGGTGACCGGAATTTCTCGACCCACTTCAAAGTATCAGGATCGAGCGACCAGATATCGGAACGTGTTGTTCAGACGATAGCCGCCGGATGCTGTACGGTAGGGCTCAATTGAAGCAACGACCGCGTCCCGGGCGCGATCATAGCCTGAGGTCCGAATCGCGCGCTCGACCGGCCCTGCTGACAGCATGCCGCGGAGCGCAGTTTCACGATCGACGTAGATCCAAGGGCACGGAACATCCACGACTGTGCCTGGTTTCAGACCTGCTTCGCTTGCGAGTGCCCTGAGCCTGCTTTCGTCCGACAGCGCAAATGGCCCCGGAGCGCCCGGCGGCGGTGGCGGCATCAATAATCCCAAGGCTTTCAAATGCCCGGCCGCCTCGCAGGTTTCTGGCAAACCCCAAACGGCGATTACTATGGCGCCGTCGGCTTTCACGACGCGGCGCGCTTCACGTAATGCGTTTACTGGGGATGCCGCATACTGGAATGAGTTGAAACCGGTCACGACGTCGAACGTACTGTCCGGGTATGGCAGGGCTTCCATTTCGGCAACGTGGAAATCTGCGCCAGCAACGCGTCGCCGTGCGATTTCGACAAAGGGCGCGGTCGCGTCAACTCCAGCAACGTGACGAATTTTCCTGGAGAAGACCTGCGCGGCGAGCCCCGCCCCACCTCCGACATCGAGGATCGAGCTTGCGTCCGTCACTTCAGGACGCGCAAGCACGCTCTCGTAAAGAGGAAGGAAGGTCGGCTCCTGCACCTCGGCATAATCACGGGCGCGTACACCCCACAATTCCCCCTGCAGCGAAGCGGATCCAGCAGGTGCGGTTGCTGTCATGGTCATTCCGTTCTCCTCAAATCTAGCCGGTCGCGAGGACGCGCCGTACCGCCGTATGATCGAGAACGCCGCAGCATCCGTCATGAGGCTACGGACCCAGGCGGATGCACGATTTGATGAGATTGATAGAAAACTTGGGACTCGAGACCCAGATTTGGTCAGTCTCCGGAAATCCGTGCGGATCCAAGGCCCGCCTCGCGCGCGCGCACGATCGCCTGCGCACGGTTCGGCGTGCCGAGCTTGCCGAAAATGCTGTTGATGTGGTTGCGGACAGTTTTCTCGCTCAGGGTCAGCGACGTTGCGATCTGCAAATTGTCCAGACCGCGCGCGATCAAGTCGAGCACCTCGCGCTCGCGCGCGGTCAACTCAAGAAAAACTGATTCTGCGGATTCCGCGACCCGATTGGTACGGACAAACCGCGCCGTCTCGTCGAAGAACTGGCGCCATGCAGGCTGGTGTTCGAGCAGGAGGTGATTGTCACTCTCCAACGGAGCGAATTCGGCATCCGGGATTGAGTGGGCGATCAGGCGACCTTCGGCGAACGGCACCCGCGCATCGTTGCGAGCGTGCATGACGAGCGTGGGGCTGCGGATATCGGACAGCGTGTCGCCGATATCAATACGGTCGAGCGCGCGCATCAGACGCACCACGTTCTGTGGCGAGATCGTCATGCGCTGCATGTCCATGAACCAGCTGTATTGCTCCGGCTTGCTGTCGGGTATCAGCAGCGCGGTAAAGACCTGGCGGAACGCCGGATTGTCGCGCCCCCAGCCGAGTTCAACCACTTTGAGCATCGTTTCGGCTTCATCAACGTCCGCCTGCGAGGGACTCCGACTGAGCTTTCCGCGCGCATAGGCGCCATAGAGAACCAGATGGCTCACGCGCTCAGGATGGCGTGCCGCGTAAGCCATCGCCACTGGCCCTCCCTGGCAGCAGCCGAGCAGAATGAATTGCTTCAGTCCGGCCGCGTCAACGACGGCCTCGAGGTCGGCGACAAGATCATCGAATGTCAGATGTTCTGGATCTTGATCGGATAGGCCGCAGCCCCGACCGTCATAGCGCGTAAGCGTGTAATTCCTGGTCAGTTCGGCAAGCCGCGCATTCCAGATCGGGCTCTTCCAGTCGTATTCCACATGATTGAGCCAGGTTGCGACCTCGACCATCGCCGGGCCGTGGCCGCTCTGCGCATAAGCAATGCGGACGCCATCCGAGGATTTGCAAAAGCGGATCTGGGGCATGGCCGAGGTTCCGATTGTCTCTATCTATTGTATCTGGAGAAAAAGCCTCGGCCACACCGGATAAGCCTGATACGTCCTCGGCCAGAATAGGAAGTCTCGCCCTCGTGTCTTGACCTCGAGGCCCGCCTCCCGATTCCAACGATGCATTACGGCCTGACGAACGAACGCCAAAAATAAAATTATGTAAATATAGTGCATAACGACCGGGTGCACAGCACGCACGCCCCAGGAGACGAGTGCGTCACCGATGATCAACACCCTATCAGGGTTCGTCGTTTTATTCCGAATGGTGGGAAAATGGCGCGCCATTCAGAACAAGACTACGAACTCATATATTGTTGAAATAGCTATATAATTTTCGACCATCCAATCCCCCGTCATAGGAGCACCACGTCCGGCCGCAGCCTAGCCAACCGCGGTCAGTGCATTGACGAACGCGATCGCAGATAGGCGATGTCGCGATCCGGCGTCAGTATTCGCTGGGAAACTGCGCGCAACACTTGGCGACGGCATTGCGGAGTTGCCGCTGACGTCGATCTCTGCACTGCTGCGACCGTTGAGAAACCACAACACCCGGGTGAGGCGCTAATCGTGCCCCATCGGCGCTCGAAGCAAACGTAACCATAGCTTATCGAAAAGCGGCAGCAGTCCTTGAGGCGTCGCCAGAATGACGCCGATA
>NZ_JBGMOE010000076.1:0-1668 GCF_041424195.1 Tardiphaga sp.
TATTCCGGTGAGACCGGCCGATCCGTGGCCCCTTTTATTCCCGGTGTTCTCACCTGTCAGTCACGGTACGCTTTACTCGTTCATGTGGCGCCAGCGCGATCGCGGCGTAATCCCCTATGTGACGAACCGCGATCTCCGTCGGACCTTCAAGACACTCGCCGGCAAGGCCGGTGTCTCCAAGGAAATCCGCGATCGTCTCCAGAACCACGCGCTTCAGGACGTCAGCTCCAAGAACTACGACCGCTGGAACTACATGCCCGAGAAGCGTGCCGGCATGGCGAAGTGGGACAAGTTCGTCCGCGCGATGCTGGCGAAGAAGAAAGGTGCCGACGCCTTGAAGAAGGCAGCGTGAGCGGTCGGCTTCTCGTGTTGGCCGCCGCGACCGCGACGCTCTGCTACGCCGCGCCGGCCCATGCAGATCCGTGCGAAGGCACTCTCCCCACGCGGGCCGGCGTCCAGTTCTCCGGCATCGTCCGATATGTGGGAGATGGCGACGGTCTCTGTGTCGGGCGAACGGCGGACCCCAATGAGTGGATTGAAGTCCGCCTCGCCGATTTCAACGCCCCGGAGCTACACACTCCCGGCGGTCCCGCGGCCAAGGCGGCGCTCGAACGCCTGGCCCTACAGCGCGAGGTCATATGCACATCCGAGCGCGGGCGCGGCGGCCGTGTCCGCTCCTTTGACCGCGTTATCGCGCGCTGCCGGATCAGCGGAGCCAATCTTGGCGACCTGCTGCGTCAGGCCGGCGTAGCCGAGGGCGGCAACTGATGCGATCCAGCTCACCATTGACTCCACATAGCTTGGAGGCTATATGACTTGGAACGTCAGACTGCATGATGCCTTCGAGGCGGAGTTTCTGGCTTTCGAGCGCGAGGTCCAGACCGAATTGCTGGCGGTCGCGAAGCTGCTAGGCGAATACGGCCCGCAGCTCGGTCGGCCCTATGCCGACACGCTCAAAGGCTCGAAACACGCCAACATGAAGGAGATGCGCTTCTCGGCCGCCGACGGCGAATGGCGTGCTGCCTTCGCCTTTGATCCCGAACGGAAGGCCATCCTTCTCGTCGCGGGCGACAAATCCGGCGGCAGCCAGAAGCGCTTCTATAAGCAGCTTATTGCAAAGGCGGACAGCCGGTTTTCCGCACATCTGGAAAACCTGAAGTCCGCAAAGAAGGACTGATCCGATGGGCCGGAGCCTGGACGAAATCATCGCTTCTCTACCCCGCGACCAGCAGGAGCAGATCGAAGCGCGCTACGAAGAGCTGAAGCAGGAGGTCGAGGGCCTCCGCGAGTTGCGGCAGATTGCCGGCAAAGCCCAGGCCGACATCGCGACGGCGCTGAACATCAAGCAGCCCTCGGTCTCGAAGATTGAGAAGCAGGCGGACATGTATCTCTCGACGCTTCGCAGTTATGTCGAGGCGATAGGCGGAAAGCTGGAACTAACCGTGAAGCTGCCGGCTCGTCCGGCATTCACGATCCACCATCTCGGTGATGTCGCCGCGCCGACCGGCAAGCCTACCGTCGCTCGGCGCAAGGTCGTTGGCTTGCGGTAGGAGCCCCGATGACGCGCCTGTTTGATGTCGATGGAGAGAATCTCGACCGCGGCTTCGTGAATCTCTGTTGATTTCCACTGAGAAGTGACCCGGGTTTTCCATCGAGAAGTGACCCGTC
>NZ_JBGMOE010000077.1:0-1666 GCF_041424195.1 Tardiphaga sp.
CGTTGCCGGTGCAGCTGGCGGCATCGCTGCTGCAACCAGCGGCAGCAACTGATCTTTCTACCTTCGGGCTATTTTATGAAACGGCGACCTTAACGGTCGCCGTTTTTTATGCGTCAAAGCGTATAGAATTTCGATCAGGTGGTCGCCAGAAGGGCCGACAGGCCGTTGCCGACAGCCTGCGCCACTGGAAGCGTAAAAGCTACAATCGTCCGAAAGTGGTTCCACTGGAACCACCGCATAATGTCACCGACATGGGCCTGACGGGGGTAATCGTTAAACCCAGTTGACCCCAAATCGATCTGATTGACCACGAGGGTCAGGATAGCACCTGACGGTTTTTTCACTCGCTTCCATCGACCGGTCCAGCCAGCGCGAATAGAGCACCGTCATCGCGTATCGCCCCAACTCGATGCTCGCCGACTTGATTGCTGAGTTCGCGAATGATGGGGAGCTAGTCGGCAATTTCACTTTCGTCGGTCGGGCAAGCGTAATGCCAGGCTAGGGCCTCGCGTGCCCGTGGCTGCCATCTTGCCTTGTACTACAACCTTTTCCAGCGGTGTCCTTTAGACGGTCCTCTGGCGGTCAGCATGAATATGTCCGTTAACCCTGGACCAGCGATGGCGATTCGGACAAAGAGGCAACTCGATGGGAAAACGGACAGAAAGGGACCAGCCGTGGCGCTGATCGGCTATGCGCGGGTTTCGACCGGCGACCAGAAGCTGTCGCTTCAGCATGACGCGCTGAACGCAGCCGGATGCGAGCGCATCTTCGACGACCACGCATCAGGCGCGACGACAGATCGGCCGGGGCTGGCCGAGGCACTGGCCTATCTGCGTGCCGGCGACACACTGATCGTGTGGAAGCTCGACAGGCTTGGGCGCTCGATGAGCCACCTGATCGAGAAAGTCGGCGAACTCGCCGCGCGCGGCGTCGGGTTCCGATCACTCACCGAGCAGATCGACACCACCACGTCAGGCGGTATGCTGGTGTTCAATATCTTCGGCTCGCTCGCCCAGTTTGAGCGCGATTTGATCCGCGAACGTACTAATGCCGGACTGAAGGCAGCGCGCGAACGAGGAAGCCTTGGCGGCCGACGCCCGGTCATCACGCCCGACAAACTGCGCAAGGCACGCGACCATATCGCGGCAGGGCTGACGGTCCGCGAAGCAGCCACTCGGCTCAAGGTTGGAAAAACCGCACTCTATAAGGCGCTTGAAGGCGTAGTAGCAAAAACGAAAGCTTGATGCTCTAGCTTTGTTCGCACCTGACGTACGTGGATGTCACTTTCGCGCAGTGCCCCTATTCGGCGGAATGAACAGGTACTTGGTGCCGGCATTCGTGCGTTTTAGAAGGCTCGTGTCGAGGTCGTCTCTGAAATAGCCGAGCAGCGCGAGGGCCTCGTCGAGGAAGAAATCGGGAACGGAATCGTTGCGGGTCGGAAGCAATCGAAGCGTGAAATGCCCCCTGCCATCCTCTTCGCCTGATATCTCAAAATTAGGATCGAAGGTACCCAGAAATCTAGGGACTATTCACAGTCTTTCAAAGCCACCGCAACCGGTACCGGAATGGCCGGAGTGGGCGGCAGGAACGGATAGGCAGTACCGCTGGAACGGCCCCGTGACCGCGAAGCTGTGCAAAATGGCCATTTGGGATTTCAGCGTCAGAG
>NZ_JBGMOE010000078.1:0-10639 GCF_041424195.1 Tardiphaga sp.
ACCTGCGCATCGATGCTGTCGATCTCTTTGCGCAGTTCGTCCAGCGAGGGCGGAGCGGGTGGTAATTTCGACATGTTCAAAACCTTCGGGACGGGAGGCGTGATAGCTCCCGTCAAGCTTGCCGGGCCGGCTCCGGGGAGCCGGCGGGCACGGCCATTGATTAGGTAAGACGGTGCCGGAAAGCAAAGAAAACATGGAAGATTTGGCCGCGGGCCAGTTGGGCAATTTGACCGGGGCATGCCCATATTGACGGCAGGCGGGTGTGGGACTAGTTTCTGGGCTCTTCCGTGGTCATTTGAGCCGGCCGGCTTGCAGCCACGTTAAACAACTCGCTAAACAGGCCGGGGACAGTTTGATCCCGGCCGAGCTATTTGTTCAGGCCGGGTTTTTTATGGCCTGATTCCGGTTTTGGTTTGAGAACCTCCTGAGGAGGCCGGTATCAAGATGGTAAATGTCGAACTGGTGAAGAGTCCGGTTGTCCGCCCCGATGAGCGCGGTCATGAAGCAGATCATCCGACCTCCCTGGTCGCGGTTTTTGGTATGGATCAGCCGCTGCGGCTCGATTGCGGCATCGACCTCGCCCCGTTCCAGATCGCCTATCAGACCTACGGCACCCTCAATGCCGACAAATCCAATGCCATCCTGATCTGTCATGCGCTGACGATGGATCAGCATGTCGCCAATGTGCACCCGATCACCGGCAAGCCCGGTGGCTGGCTGACGCTGGTTGGCCCCGGCAAGCCGGTCGATACCGACCGCTATTTCGTGATCTGTTCCAACGTCATTGGCAGCTGTATGGGGTCCACCGGTCCCGCTTCGACCAACCCGGTTACCGGCAAAGTGTGGGGGCTGGATTTCCCGGTGGTCACCATACCCGACATGGTCCGTGCCCAGACGATGCTGATCGACCGTCTCGGGATCGAGCAACTGTTCTGCGTGGTCGGCGGCTCCATGGGCGGCATGCAGACGCTGCAATGGACCGCGGCCTATCCGGAGCGCGTGTTCTCGGCGCTGGCCGTTGCCTGCAGCACGCGGCATTCGGCGCAGAATATCGCGTTCCACGAATTGGGTCGTCAGGCCGTGATGGCCGATCCCGACTGGCGCGGCGGGCGCTATTTCGAGGAAGGCACGCATCCGCATCGCGGCCTTGGCGTCGCGCGTATGGCTGCGCATATCACTTATCTGTCGGATGCCGCTCTGCACCGCAAGTTCGGTCGGCGCATGCAGGACAGGGAATTGCCGACATTCTCCTTCGACGCTGATTTCCAGGTCGAAAGCTATCTGCGTTATCAGGGCTCGTCCTTTGTCGAGCGCTTCGACGCGAACTCCTATCTCTATCTGACGCGTGCGATGGATTACTTCGATATCGCGGCTGACCACAACGGCAAGCTTTCGGAGGCGTTTCGCGATACGCAGACGCGCTTCTGCCTGATGTCGTTCACATCAGACTGGCTGTTTCCCACGGCGGAATCGCGCGACGTCGTGCATGCGTTGAATGCCGGCGGTGTGCGCGTTTCCTTTGCGGAGATCGAGACCGACAAGGGCCACGATGCCTTCCTGCTCGACGTGCCGGAATTTCTCGATATCGCCGATGCATTCCTGAACTCCGCGGCCTCCGTGCGCGGTCTGCCTGTCACGGGGACATAGAGATGGCGTTTCCACAACAGACCTTGCCGCTGAACTCTGCGGTGGCGACGCCAGCGCCGCGCGGCACGGAGAACTATCGCGGTGACCATCTGCTGGTTGCTGAGATGATCAAGCCGGGCTCGAAGGTGCTGGACGTCGGCTGCGGCGACGGCGATCTGCTGCAACTTCTGGAAAGTCGCGGTATCGACGGCCGCGGCATCGAATTGTCGCGCGAGGGCGTCAACCGCTGTGTCGGCAAAGGCCTTGCAGTCGTGCAGGGCGACGCGGACACAGATCTTGTCAACTATCCCGACGATGCGTTCGACTACGTGATCCTGTCGCAGACGCTGCAGGCGACGCGGCAGCCGCGCGTCGTGCTGGAAAATCTGCTGCGTATCGGCCGCAGCGCCATCGTGTCGTTTCCGAATTTCGGCTTCTGGAAGATGCGCGTGCAGCTGCTTGTCGGCGGTCGCATGCCACGTACGGAGAATCTGCCGGCGACGTGGTACGACACGCCGAACATTCACTTCTGTACCATCAAGGATTTCGTTGTGTTGTGCGACGAGATCAACGTGAAGATGGAGCGCGCCGTCGCGCTCGATCTCTACGGCCGGCCGTTACGTCTCAATGCGCCGTGGTGGTTCTGGAACATGTTCGGGGAGCAGGGCGTTTTCCTGCTGAGCCGCGCAGGTAAATCCGCTCAGCCCTGATCGCGTGTGGATTTCTGCAGGATGGGGGCAGAAATCCCGCGTTCTGCGCGATATTTTCGCCGTGTATCGCAAGGCGATGCACGCTGGGGGTGCGCATAAAAAGCTAATTTAAATAGGTAATAGGGGCGTGCCTTGCGCGGAGCGGGCGGCTGCCATGTCTATACGTATTGCAACCGTTGAAGTTGAGGCGATTCACTCTGTTGTCGCCGTTAAAAAAACGTCATCTGTTCCGTTAGAGGTCTTGTTATCGCCATACCAACTTCGTTACCACGCCCGTCCCGATTGTTGGCCCGCGTATTTGGGCCGATGGGGTTCGGGGGTGTTAAGAGGAAAAATTTGGTATGGTTCAGTTCTATGCGTATCGTCGTGCACTTCGCATCTCGGCTCTAGCGGTGTGTTCGGCGGCAGTTCTCGCGTCGGTCTCTCCTGCGTCGGCACGACCTCAGCACGGCGCCTCGCGTCACTCGCATCACGTCGGCAAATACACACACAGTGCTCGTCATCACGTCCGGCATCGCGCGCGTTATGCGCGGCACAGAGCCGAATCCACGCAGCAGGCGCCTTCGTTTGGCGACTCCGCGAATTTCAATAACGCCAATGCAAGCATGAACCAGCCATCCGGTGGCTTTGGCGGTTCGGGTATCGTTGACGCTGCGCGCAGCTTCATCGGTCGCGGCAATCCGACCGCGCGCGGTCGCTTGTGGTGCGCAGCGTTCATGAATCTCGTATTGAAGCGCACCGGCCATCAGGGCACCGGTTCGGATATGGCGCGCTCGTTTTCGAGCTACGGCCAGCGCGTCTCCGGTCCGCAGGTCGGCGCCATCGCGGTGATGTCGCGCGGTCGTCGCGGCGGTCATGTCGGCGTCGTCTCGGGCGTCGATGCCAAGGGCAACCCGATCATCGTCTCCGGCAATCATGGCAACCGCGTCGCGGAGTCGGTCTATTCGAAGGGCCGCATCTACGCTTACGTGATGCCGACGAGCTGATCGCTCTGCATCGTCCCCTCTCCCCTTGTGGGAGAGGGTGGATCGAGCCGCGAAGCGGTTCGATCCGGGTGCCACAGATCCCGCGCCCAGCATGCCCCCTCATCCGGCACGGCCTCCGGCCGCGCCAGCCTACTCCCAAAAGGGAGAAGAAAAAAGATGAGCGTGCTCTTGGCCTCTACTCTTCCGCTACAATCTCATCACCTGCGGCGATCGTGCCGCCGGTGATGACCTCAGCGTAAATTCCGCAATCGGCATGACCGTAGGTCTGCAACAGCGTTTTCGGAATCGTCAGATCCCGCGCGGCCGTGTCCGGATCGACATTGGTCGCGGCGCATCTCACGATCCGCTTCACGACCTTGAGCCGGGTGCCGCCGATGGCCAGCGTCCGGTCGATCAATTCGAACTCGTGCCAGGCCGGCCAACCCGTCACATGCAGGTTGCCGCGAAAGCGCAGCGGATGCACCGGCTGCCCGACGGTCTTTTCGAGATCGGCCACGCTGGCGAGGTTGATGATCGAGACGACCTTGCGCGGCACGTCCGAAAAGCTATGCCCGTCCGCGAACAGCACCTTTGGCGGCCCGCGTAACTCATCAGCAAAGTTTCCCGCAAAAAACGCTTCGATCTCTGCGCGTCCCTCGGCCGTCCGCAGGTCGGCTCGTACGGCCTCGCTATTGTCCTGCCGGATCGTCAGCGTATGGCTGGCGTCGTCGTAATGGCTGCGCAGCGCCGCGAGGCGCTCGTTGCGCATCAGCATCAGAAACTGGGTCTTCGGAAAATATTGCGGTGCCGCGGGGTCAAATCCGATCGGGCCGTTCTCGATGGCATAACGCCGATCGGCCGGGAGGGGCTGGCCGGGCGTCAGTGCCACCTCTGTCAATGGTTCGGGCGTCAGGCCCTTTACGGGGTAGCGGTAGATGCTGGCAACGCTGGCGCAAGGCTGTTCCGACATGGTTCCGTTCTTAAGAGATTTGGGCCCGTGGCGCCATTGCCTGGCCGATTGGAATTTTATGCGGACCCCTTCCGTTTTGGGAACCCACTGCCCACATTTCCATCAAGCTGGTTTTAACGCCAACGACGACTGCGGCCGATTGACGACCATCAATGCGGCCCGTGGAAACCCAATGAAGATGCCCCATCTGTGCTTTCGAGGTGGACAGGGCAGGCCGAGGGAAAACATACGATGAATATTGAGAAATACACCGAACGGGTGCGCGGCTTTATCCAGTCGGCGCAATCATTGGCCGTGCGCGAGGGCCATCAGCAATTCTCGCCGCTGCATATTCTGAAAGTGCTGCTGGACGACAGCGAGGGTCTGGCCGGCGGGCTGATCGACCGCGCCGGCGGCAACTCCCGCGCCATCCTGAAGGCGACGGAAACTGAGCTGGGCAAGATACCCAAGGTCTCGGGCGCAGGGGCCGGCCAGGTCTATCTGGCGCCGGCGACCGCCCGCGCGTTCGACGCCGCCGAGCAGGCGGCCGACAAGGCCGGCGACAGTTTCGTCACCGTGGAGCGTCTGCTGCTCGCGCTTTCGCTCGACAAGGATTCGGAGGCCGGCAGCCTGCTCAGCAAGGGCGGAGTCACCCCGCAAAATCTCAATGCCGCGATCAATGCGCTGCGGAAGGGCCGCACGGCGGATTCCGCCACGGCCGAAAACGCTTATGACGCGCTGAAGAAATATGCCCGCGATCTGACCCAGGCCGCGCGGGACGGCAAGCTCGACCCGGTGATCGGCCGTGACGAGGAAATCCGTCGCACGATTCAGGTATTGTCGCGGCGAACCAAGAACAATCCCGTGCTGATCGGCGAACCCGGCGTCGGCAAAACCGCCATCGTCGAGGGCCTCGCGCTGCGCATCCTCAATGGCGACGTGCCGGAGAGCCTGAAGGACAAGAGCCTTCTCTCGCTGGATCTCGGCGCGCTGATCGCCGGCGCGAAATATCGCGGCGAGTTCGAGGAGCGGCTGAAGGCCGTACTGGGCGAGGTGACCTCGGCCGAAGGCGGCATCATCCTGTTCATCGACGAAATGCATCAGCTGATCGGCGCCGGCAAGGGCGACGGCGCCATGGACGCGTCGAATCTCCTGAAGCCTGCACTGGCGCGCGGCGAGCTGCATTGCATCGGCGCCACTACGCTCGACGAATATCGCAAGCATGTGGAGAAGGACGCGGCGCTGGCGCGGCGTTTCCAGCCGATCTTCGTGGCGGAACCGACGGTGGAAGACACCGTGTCGATCCTGCGCGGCTTGAAGGACAAATACGAACAGCATCACGGCGTCCGCATCACGGACTCCGCGCTGGTGGCTGCCGTGACGCTGTCGAACCGCTACATCACAGACCGCTTCTTGCCGGACAAAGCCATCGACCTGATGGACGAGGCTTCGGCGCGGCTGAAGATGCAGGTCGATTCCAAGCCCGAAGAACTCGACTCGATGGACCGCGAGATCGTCCGGCTCAAGATCGAGCAGGAGGCGCTTGGCAAGGAAACCGATGCCGGCTCGAAGAGCAGGCTCGAAACGCTTAAGAAGGAACTCGCCGAGCTCGAGGAGAGATCGGCGGCGCTGACCCAGCGCTGGTCGGCCGAGAAGAACAAGCTGTCGAATGCGCAGAAGCTCAAGAGCGAGCTCGATGGCTTGCGCCTTGAACTCGCCGATGCACAGCGCCGCGGCGAATATCAGCGTGCCGGCGAACTGGCCTATGGCCGGATTCCGGAGCTTGAAAAGCGGCTGGCCGATATCGAAGCCAACGAGAATGCCGGCGAGATGATGGAAGAGGCGGTGACCGCCAACCACATCGCGCAGGTGGTCTCGCGCTGGACTGGTGTGCCCGTCGACAAGATGCTGGAAGGCGAGAAGGACAAGCTGCTGCGGATGGAGCTGAGCCTTGGCGAACGCGTCGTCGGCCAGGCCGAAGCGGTGCGTGCGGTAGCAACGGCCGTGCGTCGTTCACGCGCGGGCTTGCAGGATCCGAACCGGCCGATGGGTTCGTTCATGTTCCTCGGCCCCACCGGTGTCGGCAAGACCGAGCTGACCAAGGCGCTGGCCTCGTATCTGTTCGACGATGACACCGCGATGGTTCGCCTCGACATGTCGGAATATATGGAGAAGCACTCGGTCTCCCGTCTGATCGGCGCGCCTCCGGGCTATGTCGGCTATGACGAGGGCGGCGCGCTGACCGAAGCTGTCAGGCGTCGGCCCTACCAGGTCGTGCTGTTCGACGAGATCGAGAAGGCGCATCCGGACGTGTTCAACGTGCTGCTGCAGGTGCTCGACGATGGCCGCCTGACCGATGGTCAGGGCCGCACTGTCGATTTCCGCAACACGCTGATCATCATGACGTCGAATCTCGGCTCGGAATTCCTGGTCAACCAGCCCGAGGGCGAGGATACATCTGCAGTTCGCGATCTGGTGATGGGCAATGTCCGCGCGCATTTCCGGCCGGAATTCCTGAATCGCGTCGATGAGATCATCCTGTTCCACCGCTTGCAGAAGAGCGAGATGGGTCGGATCGTTCAGATCCAGTTCGCGCGGCTCGCCAAGCTGCTGGAAGATCGCAAGATCACGCTGGTGCTGGAGGACGAGGCCCGCGACTGGCTCGCCGACAAGGGCTGGGATCCCGCCTATGGCGCCCGTCCCCTGAAACGCGTGATCCAGCGCAACGTCCAGGATCCGCTGGCCGAGATGATCCTCGCCGGCGACGTCAAGGACGGCGACCATGTCGACATAAGCGCCGCCGGCAACGTCCTGACCTTCAACGGCAAGCCGGCGCGGACCGCGGAGATCGCCGAATTCGAAGCGCCGGTGTCGAAGCGGCATCTGAACTGAGCGGTTTGACGTAACCTGAATGAGCGGCCTGAATCTTTCGGTTCAGGCCGCTTTTCTATTATCGGGAGCCATTTATGACCCGCATCCTGGTCGCCGGCGCCACTGGTCTCGTCGGCCGGCATGTCATCATCAAGGCGCTTGCCGACAGTCGGATCACGCGCGTCGTTGCGCCGACGCGTCGGCCGCTTGAGGCGCATGCGAAGCTCGACAACCCGCTGGTCGATTTCGACCGGTTGCCAGCCGAGGCCGACTGGTGGGACGTCGATGGTGTCATCTGTGCGCTCGGCACGACGCGTGCCAAGGCCGGCTCGGATCAGGCGTTTCGCGTCGTGGATCATGATTACCCGCTCGAAATCGCCCGGCTGGCGCGCAAGCACGGTGCTGGGCGTTTCGCACTGAACTCCTCACTCGGCGCAGATGCGCACTCAACGCTGCTTTATCCGCGTACCAAAGGCGAAGTGGAGGAAGCGCTGAAGGCGACGGGCTTTCCGTCTTTGACGATTGTGCGGCCGGGCCTGATCGGCGGTGATCGCGATGAATTCCGGCTGGGCGAACGCATCGCGGCAGCGGTGCTCGGTATCTTCGGTCCGGTCCTGCCGCGCAGCTATCGGATCAGCCCCGCCGAGAAGATTGCCGATGCATTGATCGAGGCCGCCGTGACAGGCGCGCCCGGGGTTCACTTGATCGGGTCTGCAGAGCTCGCGGCGGATTGATCGCCAAACCTCAGCGTCCCTGCTGCCGGCCTCGGCCGGCGTCAGGCATGCGGCATCGGTCTGACGCGCAGAACCAGGCGAAAGATACGAATTTAGCGGCTGGTTATGGGCCGTGCTGGTGGTACCGCGCCGGTCACGCCGGCATCTGACACGCGGGCGCCCGGGCCACGCATGGTCATCTGACCGTCGATCCGGTCACGTTCCTTCTCGAAGCTTGCCATCATGGGACCTTCGAGCGAGCGTCCGCGCGGCAGCTTCACGCGCATCGGATCGACGAAGCGGCCGTTGACCAGGATTTCGTAGTGAACGTGAGCGCCGGTGGACATGCCGGTCGAACCGACGAAGCCGATGACCTGGCCCTGCCGCACGCGCTTGCCGGGCTCCATGCCCTTGGCGAAGGCCGACATATGACCGTAGGCGGTTTCGTAGCCGTTGTTGTGCTTGATGCGGATATATTTGCCGTAGCCGCCTTCCCAGGCGGCCTTTTCGATCACGCCGTTGCCGGATGCGAAAATCGGGGTGCCGTAGGGCGTCGACCAGTCCACGCCGGTGTGCATCTTGGTGTAGCCGAGGATCGGGTGGCGGCGTCCGCCGAAGCCCGAACGCATGATGGCGTTATTGACGGGTTTGCGGACCAGGAACTTCTTCGCGCTCTTGCCGGTCTCGTCGTAGTAGTCGACGACCGAGTCGTCCGCGGTCTGGAAGCGATAATATTTCTTGGTTTCGCCGCCCACCGTGAGCGAAGCGAACAACACTTCGGTCTTTTCGGTGATGACGGCGCCTTCGTCTTCGCCGGCAAAGAACACATCGAACGAGTCGCCGGGCTGTACTTTGCGCTGGAAATCCACGTCGTAGGAGTAGATCCGGATCATGTCCTCGATGACGGTAGCCGGGACCTTGTTGCGCAGCGCCGTCTCGTAAATGCTCTGATAGAGCCGCACGCCGGTGCCGTCATCCTCCTCGTCATCCTCCGACGCGCTTGGTGCTTCGGCGACGGTGTTCATGGTGGAGACATCGACAGCGACGTATTTGCCGAGATCCGAGAGGGCGGCGACCGCCTCGATGGTGGAATCGTTGGCGACGATCACGCGGTAAGGCTGCAAGCGCTGGCCCGGTCCGGCCGGCGACATCAGAATTCGAACTTTCTGGCCTTCCTTCAGTCCGCCGTCGCGGCCGCGGGCGCCCAGCGTCGTGGCAATGGCCTTGGCTTCCTCGGGCATCGCGCCCTGGTCGCGCAGGATCGTCAGGATGGTGTCGCCCTTCTTGACGATATGGATACGCTCGCCATTCGGGTTGCCGCCGGTCGCCTGATCCTTGGTCTTGGCCAGCAGGGTGACGTTTTCCGGCACGATACGGGTTTCGAAGCCGGCATAGGGATCGGCCGTGGTGCCTTCGGCGGCATAGGCCATCTTCATGTCGGGCTGTCCGCCGAGATCGCCGGTAGCGCTGGCGACCGTCGTGTACCTAACGCCGGTATTGCCGCGCCAGTGGGAGGCGTCGCGCACGCGCATCAACACTTCATCGATGGCAACGCTGGCGCCGATCTTGGCTTTAGGCAGCACCTGACCGAGATCGCGCGTGACGAAGGAGACTTCGGCATCGGGCTCTACGGCATTCGGATTGACCGCGGCGTCGTCGCTGTTCGGAGTGGGGCTGCCGACATCGGTCAGCAGGCGCTGTGCATTGAAGGGCGGGATCTTGGCACTGAGATCGCTGGTCGCCATCACCAGATTGCCGGAGATGCGGATGAAGGGCCGCACGCGCATCACGTCGCGATTGCCGACGCGGGTGACGGTAGAGACTTTGAGCACCTGACGCGCGGCGGAAGCTTCGCTCGGCGGCGGCAGGCGGTCGGCCTTATGCAGGCTGGCTTGTTTGTCGGTGGCACTAAAGGCGCCGCGCAGCGCGCCTTCGACACGTTCGGGTACCTTGGCAAAGGTCATCTCGCCGTCGAGCGACGCAAAAACGGCGCCGCCGATCAGAGCCGCGCCGCAGAGACCTGTGAGGATAGTACCGCTGAACCATTGTACCGAGACGCGGCGGCGATCGATCACCGCAGCTTCGGAGCCGTCAACGGATAGCGGCGGCTCGTGGCCGAGATCGATCATCCCGGTCTCACGATTATAAGCGCCGCCGCGTGACAGTCCGTGATTCAAGCCGACATCCCCCGAATTCCCAGCATCATGCGAAGAGTCTTCCCCAGGCACATCGCATCGACGGTCGAACAGTGCGCGCCAAAATGCTGGCCGAATGGACGAACGTCAATGCCGCAAACTCTTTCGCTCTGTTCTTGGCCCGGAAGAGCGGTGCGATGCCGCAGTTCATCCCTCCGGGGAGGCCAGCGAGCCCAGATCCCGTCCGGCCGACCCCAAAAAGTTTCAGGGGCGACGCAGAATCTTTGCTCAAGGCATGCTCAGAACGTCGGAGGAATGTGGCTCTTGTACGGCGTCACCCCTGAAAAACCTACGCTTTTTGCCCCGCAGCGCCTCTTCCACAGCACGTGACGATTTTCTGACGAAGGGCGTTGACAGTTTCGGGTGAGGGGGCCTATAACCCGGCCACTGAGCGCGGCGGCGCCGGGGCCCACCGGCCCGGGCGGTTGTCTGTGTCTCGGAAGCTCATCACCGCGAAGAGTGCTTCAGTAGCCGATAGGTGTCGGCTGCTGGTCTGTTGTCGGGTGATTATGCGACAAGAATTTCTCCCTTGGTGGAGAGTGACGTTTCGGCGTCGGGCTGTTTGACAAGTTAAATTGAAGAAAGAGAAACGTGGACGGCGGAGTCCTTG